>CANPDS010000254.1 GCA_947573015.1 uncultured Muribaculum sp. | reverse complement strand
TCAATTTGGCGCATAGAGTGCGTTTCTACGCATTTAGCGGTGTCGGATGAGGGTTTAATTGGACGACTCTAAACGGCTTATTTTGCGTTTTGCGTCAACGAGCATGTCATAGAGTTCTACAGAGCGTTCAGTAGCGAAATATTCCGCCCATTCTCTGAACGAGTGGCACTCGCCAGTCTCTTCATCCTGCCAATCATTACAATCCCACATATCGGCAAGCAATCCCTCGACTTCAAAAGGGTTCGCTCCTAGTGCGTCCACCACTTCCGCAGGGTATTGTTCCATCAGCATGGCAATCCAGTCTCCACAATCAGTTCCAGGATTTTCATGCAGTATGTTCCAACCTGCTTGCTTCAGTTCACCGTAGAAGTCAGGCTCGTCATCTTGATTGAGCGTGCCCATTGCGTTCATCAGCATTTGCAGTTTCCTTAATTCTCGTTCTTCGTCAGTCATACTCATTTGCTATTTACGACATTGTTGTTTTGATCAACCCAAATTCTCTTCTTGCCTTTGGTTTGGTGCATTATCCTTGCTGTAGTGATCATGGATTTCATAAATAACACGAAGAGCAATACTCCAAAACCTATCAGAAAACACCAAATCTTGTGTAAGGTAGTAAACTCATAGAGCATTCCCCCGACAAGACCAATGATCACAACTGGAACAATCCACCTCATATATTCCTCCTGTTCATTCCAAGTTCATGAGCTGCTCATACGCCTTGTCGCTGACGCATTTCGCACACACATCCAAACCATTATTCTTCCGAAAATCCACTACACGTACCCTTTCAGAAGTCATTCCCTTGTAGTTAAGCCGTGTACACTTCCGGTCAGCATGCACTATACCATAGTCATCAACATACACATACTCCCCCACTCCTCTCTCGCTCCGCGCAGAGCTGCGGCTCTTTCCGGGAGAGAATATTATCATGCCTGCTATCGCTATCACCGCAACGGTAACACATCCCGACAGCCATTTAAATCTCGTATCAGTCATAGATTTCAATTTAAATAAAATATACCGCGGATGGACTAACCACCATATAAACGATTCTAATAGATATAGAGGAATCAATATTGCTATAAATTGCCAGGCAATAATCATAGATACCAAAATCCATAAATACCACTTGCTTGGTGCGGATAATGTCAATGAAAGAAAAAGTATAATACTCACTCCGATATAAAAAACTCCTCCATTTCTGTCAATAACTTTAATGAATCCATCAACTATCCCAAAGTTGGGAGCAATATCACAGTAACAGCCATTTGAGTTCTTTACTATCATAATTAAATACAATCTTTCATCATTCTATATCTAATTCAATACCCCTCGTGCACAAGCACATCTATCACCTTCCACACCGCAGTGATCATCGCCTTCGGAAGCTCCTCTGACGGATACACCGGATTGATCGACTCACAAAGCACATACTCCTTCGGATTCTCAAGACACTTTGTCACACGCTTCGTAATCCTGCGACCGTCCCGAAGCACCAACACAAACACATGGCCGTAGCCGAAATATTCCCTCCAGTCCACCACCTGCCGGAGCAGCAGCAACGCACCCGACGGAATCCGCGGAGCCATCGAATCACCCGTCTCGAATATCGCCACATCATCAACAAGCGCATTCTTAAACGGTATCCTGTCCATCACATAATGCTCATCATACACACCCACCTCATTCTTAGAGTGCATGCCCCCTACGCTGTCAAGATTCAGCACCGGCACCATCCTCACCTGCTCCTCCTTAAAGTAAGTCCGGAACGGCTTCTCCTTACGCGCCATAGCCACCGACGTGCTACCGCTCCCGAAGTCAACAGATGTATCCTTCAGCATCGGCCCATCGCCGCTTGTTAAAAACAATATTGAGATCTCCGGATATATTTTACATATTCTCTCGGCTTTCTCCTTACTTATTCCAACTTTTTTATTGGGGTTAAGCACATCAGCGATCCATTGAGGATTTTCAACACCAATTTTGTTCGAAAATTCTCTTCGTCCAATTCCTGTATATTCAAGAATTGAATTCATCACTTCAATGGTCCTTTCTTTTGTCATAGAATTATTCTATATTTGCATTGTCGCTACACCGGGCGGCAACATGTCGAATCAATCTGCGGTGTCAGAGGAAAATTCATAATGAAACCAGACGAAATCAACGATAGGGAACGATATGAAAAGCTGCGCAATAAAATCGAAGATGACTATTTAGCTTTTAATTACAGTGATTGCATTGATCAGATCTGCAAAATTCTTAATGCTATTCTGATTGGGCACTGAACACGCATTCCTGACCAGCCTCGCCCTACGCCCTTCTGAGATAGTGGGATTATACTTGGCAATATATCCAACTATCTCAGAGATTCCATCCTCACATACATCATATTCGCCTATTATTGCCGCATAATAGATCGCAGCCACCTTAAAATGGATCATCTCGTATATGCAACTTGATCTATCATCCGTCAATATGTTTTTGTAGATATCCGAAAGATTGTCATTCAAGAGATAATTGCCCCTATCTTTATTCTCCATCATATTTTTAGCGATAGAGGTATGTGCATCAATAATCTCTCTATTCTTCTCTTCCCTCTTCGAAAAATCTATAAGGCTATATATCTGCCATCCTATCAACACTGTGACCAAAGCCGAGAGAATACCAACCAATATTCCTGAATAATCAATTCCAATTGCAGCCTCCCTGCAAAAGCTCCTACATAGCGCTAAGATACTCACTATCGAGATGATAATGAGCCAAACAAGCACTATAGCTTTCCATGCCTTACTCATAGTTTTGTTAATTAAAGTTAATTATAGAATAATTCTATCTATGTTTTTTCGTACTATAGAATTATTCTATATCTTTGCACCGTAAAGTTAGATATAAATAACTAAACAATGAAACAAAGCGCTCACATAAACGGCATATGGTTCTGCGATTCGGCCACCCTGATCCTCTCATGGATAGGAAGATCACCTAAGCCACAATTGCCACTATCATCACGGCTATCAATCGCCTACGGCTATATCCGGTCGAAAGGACACGGTCCTGCCACCATCCCGCTGATGACACGGCTGGCAAAAGCAATAGCCTTCTGCCTGAATCCATTGCAAGCATCATCTGCGAACCCATACACAACCACAGGCCCTCTCACCGGATCCACCATCGAAGAAGCATGGGCCAATTTCAATCTCACCCCATGCCTTCCACCACAATCCGGACACGGCAACCCTGACAGCTTTTCTGCCAGACTATCCAAATCATTCTGATTCAGCATAACAAATAATTTAAATCTTTACTCCCAAAGTTAGAAATAAATATTAAAACAAACAAATATGACCACCCGACCCGATAAACCCATACTCTCGGCCCTTCGCCAACTCGCCGTCGGCGAATCATGCACCTATCCCGCCGAGCGCGCAAGCTATCTCAAGTCAGCATGCACATCATTCGGATTCGAATGGGGCAAAAAATTCACCACCACAACCAACCGTGCACAGCGCACCGTTACAGCAACCCGAATAGCATGACCGACTTCGACAAAATTCTCATCCAAAAGGCCGACCGCTTCCGCCGCTGGGACTACCCCGACATCGACGTACTCATCGCAATCGCCGACACACCACAAGCACGCGAACGCCTCCGCGAGATCCGCATCCTACTCCAAAGCCTCGTAGAAGAAACCCTCTAACCCCCAAACACCACCATGCGCCTCATCCCCCACATCATCACCGCCATAGCAGCCATCATCGGCGTACTCCTCGCAT
>CANPDS010000253.1 GCA_947573015.1 uncultured Muribaculum sp. | reverse complement strand
AATGCTGCCGATAACTCAACACTCGTTCTTCCGTTGATTCTGATTTCCGAGACCACATCGTCGGTAGTTGACCGTTCGGAAATGCTTCTGATATGCACTTTCCATAATTATGAGATGCGTGCGCTGACAAACAAAGACAGTTGGAGTGTTGTCTATGGTACCATAGCTATGCCCTTCGGTCCATATGCCAAAATGTTTGACGGCAATGATGACTCCGATGGTTGGATGGGCTTCATCAACGATGGATTCCCCGGCAGTCAGAATTTGGGCAAGCCATATGTGGTGCTGGATCTTGGAGGTAAGGTCATGCTTGGTGAGTGTGGCGTACAATTAGGATTTAGTGGAGACGCTTGGGATGTAATGCCCACGGATGTCGAGTTTTATGTTTCGGAAGATATTGAGATCGATCCGGCTCTTACCTCTACCGAGTGGGATTTGCTCAATGCTCGAGGCAACTATGGCGATGCCGGCAATCTCAGTCAGGATTATCTCACGTTGCACAATCGTCTGCATGACTTTGATGAAACGATAGAATGGACCAAGGTCGGAGCGATAACCGGGCATAGTGTGGAACCCTCGGCAACAGGCCAGTTCTGGGTATCTTTGCCTCAGAATATATTGTCAAGAAATCTCCGTACCCGCTACTTGAAGATTGTAGCGACTCCGGCTATATATGGCACTACTCCGGGTGACCGTACCAAAATCAACGAGGTACATCTGAAAGTGGTGACCTCCATCGACGGTGAACCTGTGGAATAACCAAAAGTCAGTTTAACAATGAGAATAATATCAAAAATATCATCCATTGTTGCCGCGATACTGTTTTCGGCTGTGACATCATCAGTCATAGCCGGAAATGGCAGCGGCTACCCCCTATGGCAAATTGCCGAGGACGGCTCCATCAATTGGCTTGTTGATGGACGTATCCCACACTATGATCACATCGAGATGAGTGGTGAGAAAGTATCGGCTGTGCTGCGCTATGGTGTCAATCCTGACGGAAGTTTCTCATACGAGCGGTCGGTTGTATGGCCTATGCTGCGCACCGTTCCTAATGACACCCATGCAAGTCTGACGCGTCGTTTCGCTCACGACTTCCTCGCACCGGTGATGGTTGACCGCCTTTCGCTGAATAATGAGAAAGTGGAGAGCATGCGTCTTGACGGCAAACTTACAGTGAAAAGTCAGTTTACAGCCGGCCACAATCGAGCCATGAGGGAGAATCTGCGTTTGCGTCCTGCCATGGAAGTCACAAGGGTAATATTCCCGTCAACAGCCTTGCCCATGTTGTGTGAGGAATATACTATCAAGAATATTGGCGGGAAAGAACTTGAAATTGTTATCCCCGCCCAACGGATTGTATATAACACTCCAGCAAACCAAGGTACTGAGGGAGTATATACGCTTGTGGCGTCAACCACAAATACCTCAGACATTACAACTGTAATCATGCCTGGCGAAAGTGTGTCGTTCGGAGCATCCGTCCAAGGTTATAAATCATCCGAAAAGGAACTCACTCCGGACATTCAGAAAGAAATGGCTTACCGTGAGGCATTTGTTAATGAGATCAGCAATTCATTGGTTTTTGACAGCCCGGACAATGTTGTCAATACACAGTTTGCATTTGCCAAAATCAGAGCTGCCGAAAGTATTTTCAAGACTAAGGGTGGATTAATGCAGTCGCCCGGTGGTGAGGCATATTATGCAGCGATATGGGCCAATGATCAAGCTGAATACATCAATCCATTCTTCCCTTTCCTCGGATATGATAAAGGAAATGAGTCGGCAGTAAATGCTTTCAGACATTTCGCCCGATTCATGAACGATGAGTATAAATGTGTCCCCAGCTCGATAATTGCCGAAGGTGATGGTTATTGGAACGGTGCCGGCGATCGTGGTGATTGTGCTATGATAGCATACGGAGCTTCACGTTACGCGCTTGCATCAGGCAACATTTATGAGGCAGAGGAACTTTTCCCTTTGGTAGAATGGTGTCTTGAATACTGTCGCCGACAACTCAATGACGCCGGAGTGGTGAAATCTGACAGCGATGAACTTGAGAACCGTTTTCCGTCGGGTGATGCCAACCTATGCACATCAACGTTGTATTATGACGCCCTGATGTCGGCAGCTTACCTCGCTGACGGGATTGGGAAAACTGAAAATGCAAAATCATATCGCGATGAAGCTGCGTCCATGCGTGACGCCATAGAGAACTATTTCGGAGCCAATGTGGAGGGTTTTGACACATATCGCTACTATGATGGCAATGATGTGTTGCGTTCGTGGATATGTATGCCCCTTGTCACCGGGATTTTCGATCGTTCCGATGCCACTGTTGAAGCTCTGCTTTCGCCGAGGTTGCTTACCGATGACGGTTTGCTTACGCAGAGTGGCACCGAGACTTTCTGGGATCGCTCCACGCTCTATGCTCTACGTGGAATATTTGCCGCCGGAGAGCGAGCCAAAGCTCTGGATTTCCTGTCGCATTATTCTGCCTCCCGTCTTTTAGGCGATCATGTGCCATATCCTATCGAAGCATGGCCGGAGGGAAACCAGCGTCATCTTTCTACCGAAAGTGCTCTTTACTGCCGAATTATCACCGAGGGCCTTTTCGGAATACGTCCCACCGGATTACATTCATTCGATGTAACACCACAGCTCCCCGACGGATGGGATCGCATGTCATTGAGAAATGTGAAGGCTTTTGGTGCCGGAGCGTTCGACATAAATGTGGTCAGGGACGGCAATGGGATTGTCATGACTGTCATGAGAGAGGGTAGGACCATGGCAAAACGCAAGTCAGACAACGGAAAAACTATTTCTATTAAAATTTAGCAACTTATATCTATATGATGAAAATAATAAAATCCACACTTCGTACTGTATTGCCGGCAATGGCACTTTTGGCTACGATGACAGCTCTTGCCGCTTGCAGTGAAAATGAAGATATACCTGTGGCTAAGGAAGTGCCGCAGCTCCCTGATTGGGACGATAATATTTCAGGTGAGGTCTATGATTATACGGTGACCATGGCCCCGGAACGCCCTTATATGCACCGCTATGACAGAACCATGGTCACAAAACTGTTTATGTCTCGGCCGGACGGGCAGGGCGGTTCAAATGTTGGTCTTACATTTGCCGACGCGCTTGATGTCATCAAAGGTCTTGACAATTTGAGCCGGGGACTGCCTAAAATCGTCTATCTCATCGGTTGGCAATACGAAGGACATGACTGCAAATATCCCGCTTTCCATCAATTCAACGAAGCGTTGAAACGCCCCGAGGATGCCACAGCCCGCGAAAGTTATCTCTGGTTGCAGCAGGAGGCGAAGAAATACAATACGACTGTATCCGTGCATGTCTTGCTTATGGATGCTTACACAGATTCTCCGCTGTGGCATGAGTATGTCAAAAATGACTATCTCTGCCTTGACGCCTCCGGGCTTTTCATGCAACGGGCTGTGTATAACGGCATGCCTATGTATGACGTGAACATCTGCAACGAATGGCAGAAAGGAGCGTTGCAGAAGCGATTGGATGAACTTGCCGAACTGGCAAATCTTGCTGACGCCAAAACCGTGCATTTCGACGCGTTTTTCGGACGTGAAAGCCCATATCATGGCACGACAGTGGCACAGATGGAAACAACAATGCGTAAGGTGCTGCGTTATATGCGCAATCATGATATAGATGTGACAGCCGAATTTTATCACAACAATGGCGAGAGGATTGACCCGATGTTCGGTCTTCAAGCCGGAGCTTGGTGGATGGATCTTACTTCTGCCGAAAGAGCGATATTAC
>CANPDS010000252.1 GCA_947573015.1 uncultured Muribaculum sp. | reverse complement strand
GAGACGACCAATGAGCATAAGTATGGCAAGTATCCATTTGCCCAGATCGGGTATAATTTCGTATCCACCTCCACCATATCCGGTGACACCGGCGCCAAGTCCCGTATTGCTAACACAACTGAATGAACTGAAGAATGCATCCATGAATGGCAATCCCATAGCAGTCAGCACTATTCCTCCAACGGCAATCACCATAACGTATATACAAAGGAATGCTATGACCTTGTCGACAACTTCAGGGGCCATTACATTACCATTGATACGAACCGAACGGATCGCATTGGGATGTACAGAGCGATACAACTCATTGTTGGTATTTTTCAACAGATATAGCAGTCTGTCTATCTTAGCGCCTCCACTTGTCGAACCAGCACAGGCCCCAAAAAACATCAGACAGAAAGAAAGAGAAAGAACCAATGGTCCCCAATTCTCAAAATTGTCTGCAGTAAGTCCGGTAGATGTTATTGTAGTTATAATCTGAAAAATAGGATCACAATGCTTATTACAAACACTACATACATACCGAAAAGTATCCGTATATATGCCAAGAACGTGTCATTCGCAATAAGAGCTTTCCAATTTCCATAGCACGCTTTATATATTAGGCTGAAATTCACACCACCTAAAAACATAAACAACGTGATGAGACATTTGACGTAAGTCGAATCCCAAAATCCTATACTGGCACTCCGTGTTGAAAACCCTCCGGTAGAGACAGTTGACATTGCATGACATATACTGTCAAATAAATCCATCGGGCCAATGCATAGCAACACTATCAAAAGCGATGTAAGTATAAAATAAACGCCCCATAACCCCTTAGCAGTCTGACTTATACGTGGTCTGAGCTTTTCATGCGTAATACCAGTAACTTCGGCATTAAACATCTGCATTCCTCCGGAGTAGTTTAACATCGGTATAACAGCAAGAGTAAATAGGATTATTCCCATCCCTCCCAACCATTGGGTAAGGCAACGCCATATATTGACACTATGACTTAATTCATCCACAGATAAATATATGGAACATCCGGTGGTTGTGAATCCGGACATCGTCTCGAAAAAGGCATCTGTGATACTTAATGGATGATCGCACAAAATAAATGGGATCATACCGAAAAAGCTAAACACAACCCAAACCAATGCCGTAAGGAGAAATCCCTCCCGTTTAGCCATCTGAGTATGAGACGGACGGATGCAAAATGTAGTCAGTGCACCTACTCCAAGAGTTACAACCGCACCAACCGCAAATGCCACAACATCATCTTCGGCATATATTAATGCCGTAATTACGGGCACCAACATAAATGCCCCCTCAATCATCAGAAGCCATCCCAATACTCGGATAAGCATCGTAAAATTGATCCTTCGGGTATTGCCAAATAATGAGACTACATCACGTGTACCACGATGTTTTTTGCGATTGAATATCTTCATAATCCCAATTTGACTCTCAAATTCAGCTGAAAAGACGCTCTATTTTATGCAGAGCACCCGAAAGACAAAAGACCACCACATGATCTCCAGCTTCAATTGTTGTATTACCTGTAACGAGCATCCCGTTGTCACCACGTATCAGACCGGCTATTGTCATGCCATATGGCAACGACAGTGATTTCACTGGGCCACGTGTGACTTTACTATTGGGCTTCACCTCTATTTCTGCCACTTCAGCATCTGCCAAAGCCAGACATTTTGATGATGTAACATCGGTATCAAGCAATATCTGGAAAATTTTACTTGATGCAAGAAGTTTCTTATTGATAATCGTACCGATATTGAGACCTTCTGCCTCGGATATGAATTGCAGGTTTTCAACTTCAGCAACAGTTTTACTGATACCAAGTTCTTTTGCGGTAAGACACGTAAGGATATTTGTTTCAGAACTATCGCTCAATGCGATAAATGCATCAGCTTCATCCACACCTTCATCGCGCAGAACATCAATATCACGAGCATCACCATATACGATATCACAATTGGGACACTTTTCCGGGAGACGTCGGCACTGAGCCATATCATTATCAATAATTTTGATACGGAACTCGTCACCAGCCATATGTGCCAGACGAATCGCTATTCGGCTACCACCCATTATGATCACCTTCCGTATACGATGCTCCTCTTTACCACACAACTCCAGAAGATCATTCACGTGGTCACGAGTTGTGGCAAAATAAAGGATATCATCCGCCTTAAGCAAGTCATCGCCACGAGGTATTACGGTCTCATGGCGACGCTTAATAGCCGCCACATGGAAGTTATGCTCCATACGAGCGAAATCCTTAAGATGCATGCCAACAATACGGGCATTATCCCGAAGCTTCACACCTACTATCACAAGTTTACCATCGTGAAGCTCAAACCAATGGCGTACCCAATTCCTACGCAGAGCAGTTATTATTTCCTGAGCGGCAAGATATTCCGGATAGATAAGGGCATTAACGCCCTGACGAGTGAAAAAATCACGGTTATCCCTATCGAGGAATTCATAATTATCAATTCTGGCAACTGTTTTACGTGCACCGATGCTTTTCGCAATAGCGCACGCCGTGACATTGCGAGTCTCATCCGGAGTGACAGCGATAAACAGATCACATTTCTCCACTCCGGCCTGACGTAGGGTTGAAAAAGATATGGCACTTCCACGGAGTGTCATCAGATTGTAGTTGGCATCAATTGCCGCCAATCGTTCAGCGTCATCATCGACAAGCATCACATCCTGTTCTTCCTTTGATAGGAGTTTTGCAAGATGTGAACCAACTTCTCCGGCTCCTACTATTACAATCTTCATATAAAAGAATGCTCTAAAGTATGCTTATGTGCCGCTTCTTTTATGGCCTGCAATATGAAATTCTCATCCATACCACATTCTTTCATAAGTTCAGGCACTTTACCATGAGCCACAAACTTATCAGGCACACCAACTCTTGTAATCTTAGGTCTATATCCCCTGTCGGCCATCCATTCCGCAACAGCAGAACCAAGGCCGCCATCACGCATACCATCCTCGACAGTGACTATAGGCATACCGCTTTCAGCTACTTCATGCAAAATACTGTCATCAATAGGCTTAAGGAAAATCATATCATAATGAGCCACCTTGACGCCTTCCTTTTCTACCTTATCAATTGCAGATGCAACCCATCGGCCCATAGGTCCGATTGACAATACTGCTACATCGGAGCCCTGCTTCAACATACGACCTTTGCCAATGTCAATAGGTTTGACTTCCTTTGAACGCCACTCAGCATCGCCACCTTTTCCTCGAGGATAACGAATAACAAAGGGGCCATGGTCGGTTTCAAGGGAACACAGCATGAGGGCCCGCAACGTTGTTTCATCCATTGGAGAGGCGACTATGATACCTGGGATAGGTCGAAGATAACACATATCAAACACGCCATGATGAGTTACACCATCTTCACCGACAATACCAGCGCGATCAAGGCACAATGTCACCGGTAACCTTAATATCGCCGCATCATGGATGATCTGATCATATGCCCGCTGGGCAAACGAGGAATAGATTGCCACAAATGGACGCATTCCATCCTTAGCCAATCCACCAGCAAAAGTGACAGCATGTCCTTCCGAAATTCCAACATCAAACACACGATTAGGCATAGCATCCTGCATAATGCACATAGAAGTGCCCGAGGGCATCGCCGCCGTAATGCCTACGACTCTTTTGTCACGACGAGCAAGTAATAGGAGAGTTTCACCAAACACATCCTGCCATTTTGATGGACCAACAGGACTTTCGGTAATACGTTGGCCGGAAGCCGCATCAAAAAGACCAGGGGCATGCCATTTTGCGGGATCTTTTTCAGCCGGAAT
>CANPDS010000251.1 GCA_947573015.1 uncultured Muribaculum sp. | reverse complement strand
CAGTCTTTGTTTTATGATTAAATACGGTGACTCCCACAATAGCTCCCTGTTCCCGAATCAAAGCTGTCACTTCATGGTATACCAATACTTTTGCACCATGAGCTTTAGCGTCGATGACGTTTGCCAAAGTCAGCCTGAAAGGATCTATCGAGCCGTCGGGAACTTTCACCGCACCGATTATTGAAGGATTCACAGAAGGCTCTATCAGCCTCGCCTCAGCCGGATCAATCGTCTCGTCATTAATACCTGCCGCCCGGCAGCGCTCCACAAGCAAGACACGCATTCCACGCAAGGAACAGTCTCTTGCCGTACCGGCTCCGGTTGCACCTCCACCAATAATAATGATATCAAATTCGTTAGTTCCGCTATTAAGTACCATGCCTCTTATAATATTAGTTAATATTGTTTGGGATTCAAGATCCATGCAACAGTCACTTTTCTTTCTTACCAAAACAACTCAGGTTTCATTTCGCAACAAATATAAATTCTATTTTTATAATAGCGAAACTTTTTCTTTATTTTTTTGCTAAAAACCAGAAAAAAACTCTTCAAACGAGAAGTTTCGTCCTAAAAAGCTCCGATTCAGCTTACATTTCAAAAGAAAGCACTACCAAACGGACGTTTTACCATTTCTTAGCATTGAGAGTTTCTTTATACTATTTTTTTCAAGTATATTAGCGCATAAAATACAATTTCCAGACCGATTATGACAAAAGAAGAAAGGCAGGCTCTCATATTAGAGCTATTAATGCAACACGATTCTATTTTAGTAACAGATTTAGCTACGCATCTCAACGTTTCGTCAGTTACGATACGAAAGGACTTGACCGATCTCGAAAGAGAAAAGAAACTATATCGGAATCATGGAAAGGCAATCCTGATAGACCCTTATATCGACAATCGGAACGTCAGCGAGAAAGAAAAATTATATGTTGAGGAAAAGCGGCTGATAGGAATGAAAGCCGCCAACCTCATCGCCCCCAAGGATTCCATCCTGATAGCGTCGGGCACAACCATGCACGCGCTTGCACGCAGCATAGCTCCGGCAGACGAGCTGACCGTCATCACCGCTTCCATGGAGGTCTCAAACATCTTGGCAAGCGAGAAAAACATATGCATCATCCAGCTTGGCGGAATTCTACGGCACAGCAGCCTCTCCGTTGTGGGGAAATATGCGGAAAACATACTGGCAGACTTCTCGTGCAGCAAATTATTCATCGGTGTGGACGGCATTGACCTCGACTTCGGCATCACCACCACCAATATGATGGAAGCAAGCCTCAACCGCGTGATGATGCAAACCGCACAAAAAACAATTGTGCTGGCAGACTCCTCCAAGTTCGGACGGCGCGGCTTCAGCAAAATAGCCGATATGGAAGACATCGACCATATCATCACCGACTCCAAAATCCCCCCCTCCACCGCCCTACGCATAGAGGAGATGGGTATTGAGCTGACCATTGCCGATCCCTGCCACCACAACAACCTTTAAAAAAGAAAAGAGGATATGCCAAAACTCCGATGGCCTATCCTCTTATATATATAATGTATAGAAATAGAATCACTCCTCCTCCACATGGAGCCCTGTTTCATCCAAAATATAGGTTTTGAGGCGGCCGGAGTAAGTATAAACACTAAAAAAGACATCCACTCCCTGCACACCGTCAATCATATACTGCTTTAAGGGGACAGACAGATAAGCGCGTTTGCTATAATCTTGCGTGGCACTGGTCACATCATGGAACAAAGTCAGCCGCACTTTGGCACGCCCACTCGCTTCATCCACAGAAACCTCATCCTCCACAAAATGAAAAAGATGTTTCCCTTGCTGCTTTACTTTCAAGATTATATTCAGATAATCATGCCCCAACCAAATGCTCTGCACCTCCGAAGGCTCCGTCTTCACGCCCTCTTCAAACTCATCAGCCGCTAAAGGGACAGGAGAAATCGCCTGCAATAAAGCATACAGTTTAACACCTGCAACTTTATCGTCAGTTGTCAATGTCTCATAATTGGCCACTATACGGATAGCGGCATCCACACCAACACGCATGCCGGACGCATCCTCAACAACCCGAAAGGTCTCGCCTTCATCGGTGAGCACCGTCTCCAGCCTTCCGTCCGCACCGGAAAATGCAGTCAGGAAATCCTGCCGCACAGAAGGATAATAATAGTCATCACCGCATGCCGCCAACAAGCAGGCCAATACGGCAACCAACAATCCACGACAGTATCTTTTCACATTCACTCGTTCCACGCGATTAAGACTCCCTCCTTCACTACTACCATAAAAACCGCCAATGACTTCTTATTTAGTCGCAACCAGATGGTTTGTCAACGGGTTGGCATACATCAGCAGCAACTTCTCACGCAGGAAGTCCACATCCTTATTGGGAATCGTGATACGTTCCAACTGGGTGTCAATATAACTTGTAAAGCGTTTCCTATCCTCCGCCGTATAATGGTCGGCAAATTCCTCCGCATTATACAACAGGTCGTGAGCCACATAATTATTGGCAAAAATACGATAGTTGGCATGAATACGCTTATCAATCAAGGCAGATATAGCCACAAACAGTTCCGGTTTAGGCAATGTCCTGTCCAGTTTGGCCAGATCCTCATTAATACAGGATGCCATGCGGAAACATACACGCCCTTTATATCCCAGAAGCCCGGTCTGCATATTCAGCAGGTCATCATCCGTAGTTTTCTTGAAATCAGGAATGTCGCGCTTCAACTGGAATTCCTGCGCCTTCAGGAAATCACAAGGATCGTATTCATACGAAATGGAAAGCGGAACGATGTTCAGTTCCTGAAGGTTGGTAATGATATCTCCGTCGCCGCCCATTGACAACATTTTCAGCACACTATCCTGTGTGACGTCATTGGAGTCCTTGGCACGCCCCTCACGTTGGGCGATCCAGATGGACTGTTTCTTCTCCGCAATGGTATAGTGCATATAGCGCGACATGCGAATGGACGATTCCAGCATCTGGCGCATGGTAAGCGCACGCTGTACGGTAAAGCATTTATTGATGCGGACCAGTTTCTTGATCCAAGGATAAATCAGCAGATTATCACCGATGGCGATTTCTACGGTATCCAATCCCTGTTCCACCAGAAGAACAGACAAAAAGCCGGAATCAAGAATGATGTCTCTGTGATTGGAAACATAAGTATAGGCAGACTGTTTGTTCAGCACAGCCATGCTTTCCAATATCAGTCCGTCTGTGGTATCCTTGGCCAACTTATGCAGGATTCCATAGCAGAGGTTCTCCTGAAACTCCTGCTTGGTCTTGCTTGCGCGCATTTTTTGCGCGATAGCTTCAAAAGGGACACCCGGCATAACGGCGCAAGCCACTTGTTGGAACGCCGGGTCAGCAATTAATTCCTCAAAGATCTGAGGCAGTTCTTCGTCATGATAAGGGCGGATTTCTTCAAATTCCATGATATGCAATTTTAAATTTCAAACAATCAACATTCGGTTCCAAGACTAATAAACGGGCATCTAATAGCCGGTTGGCACCAAACTGTCAATATCTAAAATTGGTTTTCTATTATATCTGTCATTACATCTTTTATATCCAAGTTTGCCGCGCGCACCTGCTGCGGGATAAAACTGGTGGCAGTCATGCCCGGAGTGGTGTTCACCTCCAGCAGATTTATCTTCTCTCCTTCGGTGATGATATAATCCACACGAATAATTCCGGCAGCGCCGAGGATATCATAAATGGCGGAAGTGAGCTTCTGCACACGATCGCGCAATTCGTCGGGAATACGTGCCGGAGTTATCTCATCCGACTCACCGTTATATTTGGCTTTATAGTCAAAATACTCATTA
>CANPDS010000250.1 GCA_947573015.1 uncultured Muribaculum sp. | reverse complement strand
GCTACTTGCAGTAAAAGAATCATTTAATAATGCCATAACACAAAGATAGCCTTTTTATCTCAAACGGCATTGGCATTATGAATATTGCGATAGCTAATAACTTGGATAATTCAATGGATTTAACTCCAATAGGGTGGCTTTTGAAAAATGGGCATATCAATAACAAAATCCGCCGGCCCATATCCTATTTAACATAATACCCATTATGGGACAATTGGGTGTATTAGAGTCGCGGTTTATATCAGATGCCTGCCGCGAGTTTTATTGTTGCCAAAATTCTTTTATTCTAGAGATATGACTGAGGGCTGTATTGCGACCTAAATCATATGCGACTTGCATCCGTTTTGGATCATGAGAGATATGGCCTATCGGTATAGGAATCTCCGGACGAATTACGATACACCGACCTGCATTTTCTGCTTTATGGACATACTCAAGCTGTGCATTATACATCTCATGCCTGCGAGCCATTGCAGCATAAACTTCAGGATATTTTCTAAGCCCAAACTTCAACAATGGCATCAATCGGCTAATCTTTTTCATATATCCTTTTGGCCGAGTCAAGACCACAACATTATTATCATATCCTTGATGTTCGAAGAAATTCAAAGGAATAGAGTCAGACATGCCTCCATCTAACAACCCAACGCCATTAATATTGACCACATTAGACACCAATGGCATTGAAGCAGATGCTCTTACCCATTCATAGAATTCATCACCACCGATTTCGCACTTATGATATACTGGTTCTCCGGTCGATACATCTGTACATACTACATAATATTCCATAGGATTTGATGCAAATGCCTCACAATCAAATACATCATACTGATTAGGAACAATATGATATGCGAATTCAGCATTAAACAAATCTCCTGAAAATAATAACGAACGTATTCCACTATATCGAGAATCTTTCGCAAATCGCTGATTATAACGTAGTGCTCGGCCATACTGCCCTGATTTATAATTACATCCAAAAGCAGCCCCAGCAGAGACCCCGACAATTCCATCCGGATTCAATCCATGCACCATCATTTCATCGATCACACCGGCAGAAAAAAGACCACGCATGGCGCCTCCTTCAAGTACAAGACCTCGTTTCATATGGTAGGTATATTAATAATCTCCCAAGAACGGAATATCGGCACAAGATTCCAGAGTGTCTCCAGACTCCGGATCATAGTCATCAATGCACCCTTCTATTGGATCAGACGGTATCAGATGTGAGTTACAGTACATAGTCGATTCTTTTATTAATCTCTACAAAGATAATCACTACATTGGGCAAGAAAACCGCACCGGCAGTTTAAATAATGTTAATTGTGTTAAATATCAGAATATACTGCTCATTTGTGCCTATAACCTCTTATTTATGACACATTAAGACTCATTATATGAAATAAATACGTAACTTTGTAGCGCATAAAACTTTCTCATTCCAAATAAATAGAAATTTCGATTATTTCATATGAAATTACCATATCTTGCGGCAATAGCCGTAGTTCTCTCCCCCACTCTCTTACGTGCACAATCTCCAGTCAGCACATATATAAGTGATAACAACGTGCATATTGACAGGAATATCTTCAACCACATGGATGTGGGCATTTCGTTGGGTTCAACAGGAATCGGACTTGATGTATCTACAAACGTTACCGATTGGGTGCGCCTGCGCGCAGGCATTGATTATATGCCGGAGTTTACAGTTCCTATGAACTTCAGTATATCAAGTTACAAAGAAGAACCTGATGTGGATGGCGGATATGGTGTGAATGAAGGCAACTTCAACAAGCTACAGGAATTAATGTATGGGATAACCAATATCCACGTTGACGAGCGCGTGGAAATGCAAGGGCGTCCGACTTTCTGGAACTTTAAATTCATGGTAGATGTTATGCCATGGTCAAACAAGCATTGGCATCTCACGGCAGGATTTTATCTCGGTTCGAGTAAAATTGCCACTGCCCGCAATACTATTGAGGAGATGCCATCTCTACTTGCTGTCAACATTTATAATCATTATTATGATTTCGCTAAAAGCGGTGCGTTTTGGGATGAGCCACTAATACCTGGATATGATGACTATTATATGTCACCTGAATTGGCTGAAAAGCTAATCGATAAAGGTGCAGTTGGTATTCATGTAGGCAATTTTAAAGATGGCCGTCCATATATGATGCGTCCAGGAAGCGATGGTCTTGTAAGAGCAAAGGCATTGGTCAACAAATTCCGCCCATATATCGGATTTGGATACGACAATGAAATAAAAGGCACATCAGGTCGACTTACTGTAGGCTTTGATGCTGGGGTAATGTTTTGGGGAGGAAGTCCGAAGGTTGTCACTCATGAAGGCGTTGATTTAGTCAACGACATTGACAATGTGCAGGGAAAAGTTGGCGATTATATCGATATAATCAACGTATTTAAAGTGTTCCCATCGGTTAACTTCAGAATCGCTTACAAACTATTTTAGTGCAACAGCGACACCTTATACACAGTGGCCAGGCATAACACACTTGGGAAAGTTGGTGAAGACGCGGTATGCGACTTTCTTGCAGCAGAAGGCTATGCTATAGTCGAGCGCAATGTACGCATAGGCCATCTGGAAATTGACATAGTAGCAATGAAAGGGATAAGGCTTGTATGTGTGGAAGTCAAGACCCGTTCTAAGGATTGTGGCCTATCTGGCATCGAAGGAATCACACGAGCAAAGATGCAGGGATTGATCCGAGCTGCCGATGCATATGTGAAGTCGCATGACATACCATTTGAAGTGCAGTTCGACATTTGTCTTGTATGTGCCGGGCATGATGGGAATATTATTGATATCGAGCATATTCCCGATGCATTTTATCCTCCGATATAAAAAGTTACATTCCTATAGCATTAGCGACGGCGTTCTCATACTTGGCCAGAGTTGTGGATTTACGAATATTCTTACAAGCTTTATGTCCAACTTCATTCTCCAACCATTCCCACATTGGTTTTATCTTTGAAAGTATCTGGGCATCTCCACATAGAGTGTCGCAATAATTTGAGTAAATCAAATCATGAAAACGCCGCAGACACATAATCCGTTTTTCCTCGGACCATTTCCCCTCATGATATTCGACAGCCAAGGAGGGACGTGATAAAAGCCCTCGCCCAATCATAATATTATCGACAACATCTCCAGCCTCAATATTTATACGCGCCATATCTTCGAGGCTACAGATATCTCCGTTATATATCACAGCATGGGACGTTCGGACACATATCTGCATGAACATATCCATATTAATCTCACCGGAATATTGCTGCCGCGCCACACGCGGATGTACCGTAATATGCGATAGTGGCATGTTGTCAATTATGTCAATGACACTCTGCCATTCATCAGGAGCATTTACTCCAAGACGCATCTTCATTGAGAATGTCATATCCCGATATCTCACTCTCATAGCATCCTCTATCTCCTCCAGCAATGGTACCCGGAGCGCTCCCGCTCCTCTACCATGCTTAACTTGCGGCGGGAAGGGACATCCGAAATTTAAATCGATATGATGACAGCCTAATTCCGCAATAGCAGCAACCAACATATCAAATTCCTCTATGCTGTTGAAGATGATCTGAGGGATAACATTAGTGGCAATATCCGGATCGGCCAACTCCCGTATATCACGGTTACGCATGGCTCCTTTGTCTACACGGATGAACGGAGTATAATATGTCGCAATACCTCCATAAATTTCAGCATGCGCAGTGCGCCACGCTCTATCCGTATATCCCTGCAAAGGGGCGGAGTGGATTGTTGTTATCATTCTATTTTTTCCAAAATGCTCCTGTGAAGAGGATCAACACT
>CANPDS010000249.1 GCA_947573015.1 uncultured Muribaculum sp. | reverse complement strand
TTTGTATTCTTTTTTCATAACTGATAGATTTATATAGTCAATATCATTAATTTTATCAAATTGCTTATATACATATGGGTCGGAGATGCGTTTACGTTTGAGCATTAGCGAATTAAACACTACGCTCACACTACTACAAGCCATTGCCGCACCTGCTACCATCGGATTTATAAGAAAGCCACATATGGGATATAGAATGCCTGCAGCAACAGGCACCGCGACAATATTATATATAAACGCCCAAAATAAATTTTGGTTGATACAATTCAATATAGTCCTTGACAGACCAATCGCAGTGGCAATACGGCGCAAATCTGATGATACAATAGTCATACCAGCGACATCCATTGCGATGTCACTTCCCTGCCCCATTGCTACACCTATTGATGCTTCAGCAAGCGCGGCACTATCATTTATGCCATCACCGACAAATAATACCCTGCGATGATGCTTAGCTTGTAGCATTCTCACAAATCCCGCTTTATCCTGAGGCAACATCCCGGCACGCCAGTGTGATATGCCGACACGCTGCGCCACAGCCTTTGCCGTAGCGGCATTATCACCGGTGAGCATCCATATCTCAAAACCAAGCCGGCGCATATCCTTCACGGCGGCAACTGATGTCTGACGCAATATGTCAGCTACGGAAATCACACCTACAAGCGTATGACAACAAGCAATCAACACCACTGTCTCGGCATTTCCCTCCATTTCGCGCACTTTACTCAATAAATCACAAGGAACAATCACCGAATACTGTTGCATAAGTCTCATATTTCCGATGAGCCATCTTTCATTATCGCATATGGCTTTTATACCATATCCTGGAATATTCTTAAATTCAGAAATCCTGTGATTAATTGGTGACTTAAAATGATCGGCTATTGCAATTGCTATGGGATGGTCTGATTGTCGTTCTATCGCAGTTACAATACTCTCGCTGCGCTGTGGATCGTCTGACAACCATTCTACATAGCATACCCGTGGATGCCCGATAGTAAGAGTACCGGTCTTGTCAAGCACAATGGTATCAATATAGCGAGCATTTTCTATAGTCTGTGCATCACGAATCAGTATGCCATTCTCGGCAGCACGCCCCACCCCGACCATGATAGCCGTAGGAGTTGCCAATCCCAATGCACAAGGACAAGCTACAATGAGAACAGAAACTAATGCCAACACACCATGAACAAGACCTTCGGAAGGATCTGCAATCCACCAGCATATTCCCGCAGCAAGTCCCACTAAAGTTATTGTCGGCACAAAGATAGCTGATATCCTATCAACCATTTTCTGAACAGGAGGCTTGGAACCCTGTGCATCCTGCACCATCTTTATGATTTTAGATAAAAGAGTGTGCTCTCCCACAGTTTCTGCCTGAAACTGCAATGCTCCATTTGAGTTAATCGTACCAGCATACAATTTATCCCCAGGTTCTTTTTTTAAAGGAATCGCCTCACCGCTGAGCATACTCTCATCAATATAGGATATCCCAGAAGTGACCACACCATCCGCGGCAACACGTTCACCAGGCCTCACCATAAGGATATCTCCTGGTGATATATTTTCCACAGAAATCTCACAATGACTCCCGTCAGGCATGAGTTTTATTACCGATTTAGGCCTTAGACCCATCAATTTTCTGATTGCAGAAGTAGTCCCCTCTTTAGCTTTTGCCTCCAATGTACGACCAAGCAAAATAAACGCGATAATTACAGCTGATGCTTCAAAATATACATGAGGCGAAATGCCGCGTTTTAACCAGAATTCAGGCCAGAACAAATTTGCGGCACTAAAAATCCATGCAATACCAGTAGACAAAGCAACTAAGGTGTCCATATTGCATGATCCATGCTTCAATTGTTTCAATGCATTAATATAAAATGTCCGACCCATAACAAGCAAAACTACCAGAGAAAGCACCAATGATATCCATTTTCCAGGTTCCCAATGCATAAAAAACATTCCGATCACCACAACTGGAACAGAAAGAATAATGGCCCAAATAGTTTTACTACGTAGATCGAGGTAATTTGCGCGTATTTCAGCGTTAGTGGCATCCGTTGATCCTGGTTCCTGAAGCATTTCATATCCGGCGTTTTCCACCACTTTGCATAAGCGCTCTATGGAGGTCTCATTCCTGTCCCACTCAACATGAGCAGTCGATGATGCATAATTGACCGATGCTGATTTAACGCCATTCTGTTTCTGCAATACGCGTTCGATGCGCGACGCACATGACGCACAACTCATTCCCTTTAACTGGAAATTCCCACTCAAAGTTTTAATATTTTTCATCGTGTTTGCTTCTATTGGTTGACGTCACAAGATTCACAATGACAAGGCGTAGTCTCAACTTCAATTGTTGAATGATCGATCCCCTTCTTTATAGCCACATGTCGTATGTCATGTATCACCAGGTCGATGTTCGTAGTCTTATCAACCACGACGTGTACGGTCATTGCAACCTCAGTAGTGCTCAATGCCCATATATGGAGATGATGAATGCTTTTTACCTCAGAAACAGATAGTATGGCCTGAGCTACATTTTCAGGGCATATGCCCCGTGGGACACCATCAAAAGCCAATCTCAGACTCTCACGCAAAGTGCCATATGTGCCAATAGCTATGACTATTGCAATAATAATTCCGACAATGGGGTCAATCAATGTCCATCCGGTAGAAACCATAATGATACCGCTTATGACAACTCCTACAGACACTAAAGTATCTGCCGCCATATGCAGAAACGCACCACGCGCATTCAAGTCATCTTTACTATCTTTAAGGAATAACCAAGCTGTAATTCCGTTAACTACAACGCCTGCAGCGGCTATCCATGCCACGAGTGTACCGTCAACAGCTACAGGATGAAACAGTTTCCTGATACTTTCTACAAGGATCATCGCTACTGCCACATACAGTATTATTGCATTTAGCACTGATGCATTAACTGTGGCTCTCCGAAATCCATAGGTGAACTCAGAAGTTGGCTTACGTCGTGCGACTTTGAATGCTATCAGAGCAATCAATAATGAAAAGATGTCGCTAAGATTATGCCCGGCATCGGAAAGCAGCCCCATTGAATCCGTAAAAAAGCCGAATATAGCTTCCAATATCACATAGCCGACATTTAACCAGATACCGAATTGAAAAACACGGTTCAAATGTCCTCCCCGCCCCACAGACAATTGGTGAGTATGGGTATGCATGGCATGGGAGCCTGAATGTGGATGATGTTGAAATGAAGACATTGTGTAGTTTTTAATAATGCTACAAAGATATGGGATACTATCTGCAACCCCGTTGCAAACAGTATTTCTTTTATAAAAACGCCAAGCATAGAGTTAATGTTACATATAACATATCTAACAGTGTTTAACAAGTTGCGGATAAAGGTGTTAAATATGTTAATGTCGAAACCAAACTGCCACATGAGATTGTTTATTAGGCAAAGATAAAACTTTTGGAGAATCGATAAATGTGTGAGTTGAGGGCGTGTCAGGATTGTTCCCCGCACGCCTTCTTTTTTTATTTCTTTATGACATCGTATTCAACCTATCCGGTCTTGGTATGTTATATAATTACGATAATAATAGGTATCATAACCGATACGCAAGATAATAATAACACTTTTAATTATGGCTTTTTTAACAACTGACAAACTTGTAATTGTAGGAGCTGCCGGTATGATTGGCTCAAACATGGCTCAGACTGCAGCTATGATGCGGCTAACTCCTAACATCTGTCTGTATGACACGTATGCCCCTGGATTGGAGGGTGTAGCTGAAGAGATGGCTCACTGCGGATTCAAGGGTATCAATGTCACATATACTTCTGATATAAAAGAAGCATTTTCCGG
>CANPDS010000248.1 GCA_947573015.1 uncultured Muribaculum sp. | reverse complement strand
GGGCTCGATCCGGCTCTTTTCGCAATCCCTGACCATCCTACTGTCGAGGCGATCCTTGCATCCTATGATCCCATGGCCGACACAGTATCCCTGCGCGGCAATCCCACTGCCTTCGAATCCCTCCGCAATCATTACAACTACCGCCCCGAACCTCGCTGACTCGCACGTTATTATTGTTAGGAGTAATATCGTATGACGGCATTTTATGCAATGATTATAAGCATTTTGATTAATAAGTATGTTTTAAAAATGGATTTCATCGCATTAAATCATTTATAAAACATACTTATAGCGAATTATTTAATTTTATATCTTTATGCACGCGGATAGTATTAAATAATTTTCAAGACTTACTTATTGAATTATCTGAAAAGATAACAGTCTGGCAACGCTAATAAAGTAGTTGCCAGACTGTTGATATTGCATAGTGTATAGGATTGTGTTTAGATTGAACTGGGGCCACTGCCGGATTGGGTAGCAGGAGGAGTCGGGCTATTCGTGCCGGTAGGGGTGTGGGGTGCGTCGGGGGAGGTTGGACCAGAGGTTGGAGCGGAGGGCACTTTGTCTACATCCTGGAAAAGTTTGTCGAGGTGACGCTCCTGAAATCCTTGGAGGGCGGCCCAGAAGCTCGGGACGAATAGGGTGCCGAGCACTGCATTGATGAGCATGCCGAACACTACGGCTGTACCGAGCACTACGCGGCTCTCGGCTCCGGCTCCGTGGGCCCACATCATTGGCATCACACCGAGGATGAAAGCTATGGCGGTCATCATGATCGGGCGGAAACGTATCACTCCGGCATCCTCTCCGGCTTGCGGTATGGTGACGCCGCTGCGCCGGAAATATGTGGCGTATTCCACGATAAGGATTGCATTTTTTGCTGACAGTCCAAGTACGAGAATAAGGCCTATCTGGGTGTAGATGCTGATGCTCTGGTCCATGAATATGCATCCTAACACGCATCCGAGCACAGCCACCGGCATCGCCATTACCACTGCGAGCGGGTCGGTCCAGCTCTCATATTGAGCGGCGAGCACGAGCAGGGTTATGATGATGGCGAAGATGAATACGGCTGTAACTGTTGTGCCTGACTGAGTTTCTTGATATGCCTCGCCGGTCCAAGCATAGCCATAGTTGTTGCCAAGGGTCTTTTGTACCAATGCCTCCATGGCCTTTATCCCCTCTTGTGAGCTGTAGCCATGAGCTACAGTGCCGGTGACGGAGGCCGTGCCATACATGTTGTAGCGCGAAGCAGATGGCTCGCCCATGGTGGGCTCAATGGTGGTGAATGCGGAGAATGGTACCATGTCGCCGTTGGCGTTGCGCACGCTTAGTTTCATCAGGTCGTCTACATTGCCTCGTGCTTGTGCATCGCCCATGAGGGTGACCTGGAACACGCGGCCAAACTCAGTGAAGTCGTTTACGTAGCTTCCACCTGTGTAGCCTGAGAGGGTACTGAACACTTCGGTCATGCTAAGTCCCTGCATCTTCACTCGGTCGCGGTCGATATTCAGACGGAATTGCGGCACTACGCCTTGATATAGCGAGGTGAGCTTTGCTATGGCAGGTTCATCTTTTGCTGCCTCTTGTAGCGATGCCACAGCTTTTGCCAGCTCTGCTGCACCATGATTGTTTATGTCGAGAAGCTGCATCTCCAAGCCGGCCGACATGCCTATGCCAGGGAGTGCAGGAGGATTCACGGAGAATACTATCGGCTCCTGCATGGTGGCTGCTATTTCGTCGACCTTGGCTATGATATCGTCTACTCCCTGTCCTTTGCCTTTGCGGTCTTTCCAAGGTGTGAGAGTGACGAATAGTGAACCCATATTGCTTGATGCTGAGCCTCCCATGAAAGAGAATCCACTGATACTCATTACATTCTCTACTTCCGGTATCTCTTTGCGGATACGGTCTGACAGGTCGTTGACAACCTTTTGTGTGCGTTCGAGCGAGGCTCCCTGTGGCAGCTGTATGGAGGTCATGAAATATCCTTGGTCCTCCTGAGGCACATAGCTTGTGGGATGTTGGAAAAACAGGATAAAGCCTCCGATTGCTATGGCTATGAACACACACATCCACATCCAGGGATGGACGAGCATACGGTGGATACACCGTTTGTAGAAACTCTCGGTAGCCTGATATCCTTTGTTGAACCACCGGTAGATGAAGAAATTAGACTCTTTGCGCGGCGTGAGGAAGAGGGCGCATAGCGCCGGAGTAAGTGTGAGTGCATTGAATCCGGAGAAAGCGGTGGATACAGCGATGGTAAGTGCGAACTGCTTGTAAAGTTCGCCGGTAATACCGCTTACGAATGCGGTAGGGATAAATACGGAGAGTAGCACAAGCACTTCGCCGATAACAGGGCCGGTAAGTTCCTGCATGGCTTTCTCCGCGCATTGCCGCCGAGAGAGTTTGCCTTCATCGACAAGTCGTGAGCAGTCCTCCACCACCACTATGGCATCGTCGACCACAATCGCTATGGCAAGTACCAGTCCGAACAGAGTCAGGGTGTTGATGGTGAATCCCATCAGTTTCATTACAGCGAATGTGGCGATGAGGCTTACCGGTATGGTTATCATTGGTATGATAACGGCACGCCAGTTCTGGAGGAAGATCAGTATCACTATCATCACGATTAGGGTTGTCTCCACGAATGTAACGAGCACATCGTCGATCGATGCTGTGACGAAATCTGACGAGTCGAGCACCACACTGTATTTGACTCCCGGAGGGAAATACTGTGCCAGACGTTCCAGCTCGGCACGCGATTTCTTGCTTACCGACAGAGCGTTGGCGCCCGGTAATTGCTTTATTCCGAGCAGGGCAGCCTCGTGTCCGGAGACAAATGTGGTGGCGGCGTAGCTAATGCTACCGAGGTCGGTGTTGGCTACATCCTTTAGGCGCAGCATCCCATTTTCATCCGAGCGTATGATGATATTAGAGAATTCATCGGCATTGTTGAGATTGCCTTTGCTTACCAGAGTGAACTGGAATGCCTGATCGTCGGAGGTGGGAGCCGCGCCTACTGCGCCGGCCGATACTTCCATGTTCTGCGACTGTATGGCTGACGTGACATCCTGCGGCGTTAGATTGTAGTAGCGCATTTTCTCCGGATCGAGCCATACGCGCATGCTGTAGTTGCCGCCTCCGAATGCCTGCACTCCGCCTACGCCTTCCACACGTGCCAGCGCGTTGACAAGGTTGATGTTGGCATAGTTTGTAAGGTATAGTGCATCGTAGCGCCCTGTGCTGTCGCCCTCAAGCGCACAGAACAGCACGATATTGGTCGACTCCTTGTTGACGGTGACGCCCTGTTGTGTAACAGATTCGGGCAACTGTGGTGTGGCTTGATTGAGACGGTTCTGCACATTTATAGCGGCCTGGTCAACATCGGTGCCCTGTTTGAAGGTGATAGTCAGGCCGTAGCTGCCATCGCTTCCGGATGTGGAGCTCATGTAGAGCATGTTCTCCACGCCGTTGATCTGCTGTTCGATGGGGACGCCTACCGTACGGGCCACGGTCTCGGCGTCGGCACCTGGATATGAGGCTGAGACATTTACCGTAGGAGGTGTGATATCGGGGTATTGGGCTACCGGCAGACTCCTCACTGTAAGGAGTCCGGCCAATACCATGATTATCGCCAGTACGGTGGCGAATATCGGCCTGTCTATGAAGAATTTAGAAAACATAGTTGCTCATTTAGAAATGGTTGTGTTGCTACTTCACTGTTACAGGATTTACCTCCATGCCATCGCGCACTTTTAGCATTGCTGAGGTGACATAGCGGCTTTCGGGGCCGATCCCCTTGGTGACTATGCGGAGGGAGTCTCGGTACAGATCGCCCGTCTCAATGGGAGTGTAGACTACACGGTTGCTG
>CANPDS010000247.1 GCA_947573015.1 uncultured Muribaculum sp. | reverse complement strand
AAAACATCATACAATTAGTATTAACATGAATTTGCTTAAACAATTTGCAACCGCAGGATTGATGAGCTTGGCCGTTGCGCTTCCTATGAGCGCTGAAGAGCATCTTAAGAGCCTAGATCCTAAGCAGTTTGACGAAAACACTCCGGCATCTGCCGACTTCTACCAGCATGTGACAAAGGGTTGGCGTGATGCCCATCCCCTTACTGCCGAACATGCCCGTTATGGAGCATTTGATGTGCTCAATGACTCTTCGGAGGCTCGTGTAAAGCGTATCGTGCTTGGTCTGGGCGCTACAAATCCTCAGCCCGGTACTGTGGCCCATAAAGTGTGGACTCTTTACTCTCAGGCTATGGACTCTGTGCGCCGCAACCGTGAGGGTGCTGCTCCTATTCAGGCCGATCTCAAACGCATAGAGAACACTCCTCACGAGGAGATGACCGATCTGTTCCTGTGGATGCATGGCAACTATGCATCGCCATTCTTCGGAGCCGGTCCGATGGAGGATCTTGCCAACAGTAAGGAATATGCGATGTATGTGTCGGGAGGCGGTATGGGCCTCGGCGACCGTGATTATTATCTGCTCGACGACAAGCGCAACAAGGAAGTGCGTGAAGCTTATAAGAAGCTTATCGTAAAACAGATGCAGAATGCCGGATTAAAGGCGAAGGATGCAAAGCGTGTGATGACCAATGTGATGAAGATCGAGACCGCTCTGGCCGACTCAGCCTGGACCCGCGAGCAGAGCCGTAACATCCCTGCCATGTACAATCCTTTTACTTTCGCACAGCTTAAGGAGACATATCCCGGAGTGAACTGGGACCGCTTCTTTATCGAGACAATGGGTATCCCTTCGCCTGAGACGGTGATCGTGACTGAGCCTAACTCGGTGATGCAGGGCGTCAATCTCCTTTCTTCGCTTACCGACCGTGAGATAAAGGACTATTATCTCTGGAAATATGTATCGCAGGCTGCCGGCAGACTTGGCGACAACTTTACCGACGCTGCATTTGAGTTCAACAAGGTGATGAGTGGTGTGTCGGAGCAGCGTCCACGCTGGAAGCGTGCTCTTGGTGCTACTGAAGGGATGCTCGGCGAGGCTGTAGGCCAGCTTTATGTAGAGGAATACTTCCCCCAGTCGTCAAAAGACTATATGGTGGGTCTTGTAGAGAATCTGCGTACAGCGCTCGGCAAGCACATCATCAATCTCCCTTGGATGAGCGATGATACAAAGCTCAACGCTATCAAGAAGCTCAATGCGTTTACTGTTAAGATCGGCTACCCTGACAAGTGGAAGGATTACAGCGGCATGCAGATCGATCCTGAGCTCAGCTACTATGAGAATATGCACAACGCCTCAATGTGGCATCAGAAAGAGGAATATGCGAAGTGGGGCAAGCCTGTAGACCGTACAGAGTGGGGTATGACTCCTCAGACTGTCAACGCATATTACAATCCTCTTGCCAACGAGATCGTGTTCCCGGCAGCTATCCTTCAGGCTCCATTCTACGATCCTGCGTCGTCGGATGCTGAAAATTATGGCGGTATCGGTGTGGTTATCGGTCATGAGATGACGCATGGATTTGACGACCAGGGCCGTAACTTCGATGCAGAGGGCAATATGGTGAACTGGTGGACTCCGGAGGATGCTGAGAAGTTTGCTGAGAAGACCAAGGGTCTTATCGCGCAGTTTGATGCTGTTGAAGTGCTTCCGGGCCTTCATGGCAACGGCCAGTACACTCTCGGCGAGAATATTGCCGACCAGGGTGGTCTGCGTGTGGCAATGACTGCATTCCTCGACGCTCAGAAGAAAAAAGGCGTTGATGTAGCAACTGAGAAGATCGACGGTCTCACCCCGATGCAGGTGTTCTATCTCAATTATGCTAACCTCTGGGCGCAGAACATCCGTGATGAGGAGATTCGTTCGCTCACTCAAGGCGATGTTCACTCACTTGGCGAACAGCGTGTCAATGTCACTCTGCGCAATATAGATCCCTTCTTCGAGGCATTCTCGATCAAGGCCGGTGACAAGATGTTCCGTCCGGTTGAAGAACGCGTTGTAATCTGGTAATTTGATGTAAATTATATCTCCATAAAAAAGATCCGTGTGAGACAGATGCCTCACACGGATCTTTTTTATGGGGGTGAGCTCTCTCCGAGTGCTCTGAATACTAATCGTTTTGTGATTTGCAGGGGATTTTTGCAATGCGGTTGGCGTGTCGTCCACCTTCGAAGGGTGTTTCAAGAAATGCATCGACAATTGCGATTGCAAGCACTGGATCGATAAAGCGCGCTGGCATCACCAGCACGTTTGCATCGTTGTGGGCGCGTGCGAGGCGTGCGAGTTCTACGTCCCAGCACAGAGCCGAGCGTATTCCCTGATGTTTGTTGAGGGTCATGTTGATGCCGTTTCCGCTGCCGCAGATACCGATTGCCGGATAGCAACGACCCTCTTCTACAGCCTGTGCACAGGGGTGTGCGAAGTCGGCATAGTCGCAACTGTCGGCAGAATAAGTGCCGAAATCCTCATATTCAATGCCTTGTGATGTGAGGTATCCCTCAACTATGCTTTTCAGCTCATATCCGGCATGATCGCTGCATAGGGCTATTTTCTTGCCCGGTTGAAGTATTGACATGTTGTTATGAATATATGGAGTGTTTTTTTCTACATACAGAGGGTTAGAATTTCTGCATATCCACAAGGTGCTTATATGCTCCACCGAGGGCGATTAACTCATCGTGCGATCCGGCCTCAACGATATGGCCTTCGTTCATCACGCAAATGAGGTCGGCGTTTTTGATAGTCGAGAGTCGGTGGGCTATCACGAGAGTGGTGCGGTTTTTCATCAGTCGCTCAAGGGCTTCCTGCACCAGTTTTTCGCTCTGGCTGTCAAGGGCAGAGGTAGCTTCGTCGAGGATAAGCACAGGTGGATTCTTGAGTACGGCGCGTGCTATTGACAGACGTTGGCGCTGCCCGCCAGACAGTCGGCATCCGCGGTCGCCTATGCAGGTGTCGTATCCTTGCTCTGTCTCCATGATAAAATCATGGGCGTTGGCTATTCGGGCGGCTTCGATCACCTGTTCAGGAGTGGCTTCTTTTACTCCGAAAGTTATGTTATTGTAGATAGTGTCGTTGAATAGGATGGCTTCTTGGTTGACATTTCCCATCATAGAGCGCAGATCGTGTACGCGCATCTGTCGTATGTCTATACCGTCGATGGTGATTGAGCCTTTATCTACGTCGTAGAAACGCGGTAGCAGATCAGCCATGGTTGATTTGCCCGAACCACTCTGTCCCACAAGAGCCACGGTTGCTCCGGCAGGAATGTGCAACGACACATTCTCAATCACAGGCGTTCCGGGTGCGTAGCTGAAAGTCACGTCGTTATATCTGATGTCACCCTTGAAATCCTTTATTTCCTTGGGATGTGCCGGATCGTGTATGGGATTGCGGGCCTCGATAATGGCATCGACACGTGTCATTGCGGCAAGACCTTTCTGAATTGCATATACACTCTTTGATAGCTCCTTGGCGGGATTGATGATGCTGTAGAAGATAATCATGTAGTAGATGAAGTCGGGGGCATCGAGCGACGATCGGTGGCCGATGATCAGTGTTCCCCCGAACCATAGCACAATGGCGATTGTGATTGTGCCGAGGAACTCACTCATGGGGTGTGCGAGCGACTGGCGGCGGGCAATGCGGTTGCTTATCTGATAAAACACCTGATTGCCTGCGTGAAAGCGTGATTTTACCTTGTCCTCTGCATTGAATGCCTTGATTATGCGCAGTCCACCGAGTGTCTCCTCGATGTTCGACATAAGCAGACCCCATTGGTTCTGTGCTTCGAGTGACTGGCGTTTCAAGCGCTTACCTACTCGGCCCA
>CANPDS010000246.1 GCA_947573015.1 uncultured Muribaculum sp. | reverse complement strand
GTTTTTTACATATATAGATGGTGTCGAAGTGACAATCGACGGACATCCGGTGGAGTGGAGCAATCAGCTGGTTACACGCAGACCCACCATTATTTTTACAGGAGTTGATGCAGACCGGTTCCTTCAGATGGAGGTAGCCCACTTGTTGCCTGGAATTGATTATTCCATTCAGACGCGTTTGCAATTCACGGTTGTGGCTATTGATGGTGGCGACACACATCTTATGCTCTACCGGGCAGCGCCGATGGATAATACTGCTGTAGAGCGTGATGCTGATAAGATAGGCCTGATGCTTAAGAACTACACTCCGCATGCTGCAGCCGGGAAGAAAATCTATCGCGATGGTACGTTATTTATAGTTCCTCCGGAAGTAGCCGGCCCGTTTCTTCTTCACGGGCTTCCGTCGCTGCTTCGTGATTTTGCACTTATTGGATCTGACAAGCTACGGGAATATAAGATTCAGACTGCGTTTCCGAAAATAAATGTTAAGATTGGGTCGGGCATTGATTTTCTTGATACGCAAGCCCGTGTGGATGTTGCCGGGGAGAATATATCATTGCCAGATCTGCTGGAACAGTATCGCAGGCAACGGTTTCTCGTGCTTTCAGATGGGAATCGTGTCATACTCGATGAAGCCTATATGAAGCGTCTCGAACGTATATTCCGTGTGACTGGCTCCGGCGATAAAGCGCGTGTCACTGTGTCGTTCTTCGATCTGCCGGAGATAGAGGCGTTGCTTAATGAGCCGCTTCAAGGTGATGCTCCGGTGCGTTATCGGGAAATGCTCGAAGGGTTCAATTCTATATCGGATATTCCTATCAATCTCCCTGATATGAAGGCGACTCTGCGTCCATATCAATTGGAAGGAGTGAGATGGATGAAATATCTTAATGATATAGGAATGGGAGGGTGTCTGGCTGATGATATGGGCCTTGGCAAGACCGTTCAGACCATTGCCATGCTGACTTTAGTCACTTCTGATACACCTTCTCTTTTGGTGATGCCCAAGAGTTTGATATTCAATTGGGAGAAAGAAATTGCCCGTTTTGCACCGAAATTGAAGACATACACATATTATGGTGCGGCACGCGATATTGATGCGGCACGATGTGCTCAGGTTGTACTGACTACTTATGGCACGTTGCGCAATGATATAGATACTTTTCGGGAACATATGTGGGAATATGTGGTGCTCGATGAGTCGCAGAATATAAAAAATATGGAGTCGCACACTGCAAAGTCGGTGTTTCTGTTACAATCTTGTCATCGGTTGGCATTGAGCGGTACACCGATGGAGAATAATATTATGGAGTTGTATTCATTGTTCCGTTTTCTTAATCCGTCGATGCTTGGGGATGTGAGAGAGTTCACACGAAGATATGCCACTCCGATTCAAGTAGATGGCGATTCTGATGCGATGACTGCGTTACGGCGCGTAATTTATCCGTTTATGTTGCGTCGTCTGAAGGGGGATGTGCTTAATGACCTTCCTGATCTTACTGAGCAGACTGTGTATGTAGAGATGGAGCCAGCTCATGCCCGTTTCTATGAAGAGCGTAGGTTGCATTATCAGAATGTGGTGCGGCAGGCGATAGAGATAGATGGCGTCAAGAAGAGTCAGTTTGTCATGTTTCAGGCTCTTAGTGAGCTAAGACGCATAGCATCGGTTCCGGAGAGTATTACCGATGGAGCCGTCATCTCATCTAAGATTGATCCGTTGGTAGAGTCGGTGGCGGAAGCTGTGGCAAATGGTCATAAGTGTGTGGTATTTTTCAACTTTATTGCCGGTATAGAGCTTGTCGGTGAGCGTCTTGAACAACTTGGAATAGATTACGCTACAATGACTGGATCTACAAGTGACCGTCGCAGTGTGGTGGATCGTTTTCAGAATCAGGCATCATGCCGGGTACTTCTGCTCACTTTGAAGGTAGGTGGTGTGGGGCTGAATCTAACGGCTGCTGATACCGTGTTTATCTATGAGCCCTGGTGGAACCGTGCAGCTGAGCAGCAAGCAATCGACCGTCTGCATCGCATGGGGCAGAAAACCAAAGTCAGCGCATATTCTATCATTGCCCGTGGCACTATAGAAGAGCGTATAAGGCAGCTACAGGAACAGAAATCCGCGCTTTTTGAAGGGCTTATTTCCGCTGATACTTCTCTGTCAAAGCAGATATCGCAGGATGACATTGATTTTATGTTGTCATAAATAGAATTAAGTAAGTCATGAAAATTATTGCGAAATATTTAATTTTATATCGTTATACTCTCCGCGGCATTCTTTCGATGCTTTTTGCTCTCATCTGAAATTATGCACCCGGATAGTATAAAATAATTTTCAAGACTTACTTATTTCAAATTGTTAACCCAACTGGATAAATACCCACTGATGATATGGCGGTTAAACCAACGATACAAAAACGTACTCCTATTGTGATATATGCCGGTACGCATACGGATATTGATGCCATATATGAGCAGATGAGAGTGTTTCATCTTTCATATGTGATTAGGTTGGTAGTATATGCGTTCTTCGAGGCTGGTAATGTAGAACCCCATATTGATTGGTCGGCTTATGGAGAAAAACCGTTGTGTGATGATAGGCAGTTGCTTGATTTGATGTGTGGTATATCACATCAGAGAAAATTGCCGGTACAGTTATTGGCTCTTTTTTTGTCTGATGGACGCAATGTGAAATCGCTTGTCGATCGTCTGTCGGATGAAGAGCGGAAGCTTTGGCGCAAGTGCTTGCTTAAGGGGAGTGTGATGGAAAGTGAAGTGCGTGCGCTAATGAAAATAGCAGGATCAGAGCGTGTGTTTATAGATAAGGCACGTTTTTCGTGGCTTTATCCCACACCGGTGTCCATACAGAATGTAAGATGGTGTTGGTCATCGACAAAACCTGAGCTGGAGTTTGTCATAGATTCTCTGTTGCGGCCTTATCTTGTTGCATTCTTTTTTCCTGATGCAGCTGACTTTCCGGTCTACGATACTATTCCTGAGGAATTGACAGTATTTAGTGATGAGGATGGTGCATTAGCTTCGATGATGCGTTATGAGGGGCTGGTTGCTGCAAATGTTTTGTCATTTGCTTCTGATTCGTATCTTACCATGCTTGTGATACGACGTGTGGCAGCCGCTTTGGAACTAAAAGAGTTTTTTCCTGATAGCGGCAGAAAGTATCAAAAGAATGCGCGTGCGCGCATTCTTTTAAATATGATGTGCGTATTGCGAAATGTCTCTACATTGTCTACCATGACCGCGAGTGAGCGGTGTGGCTATGTATTGCGCCAGCTTTGTAAAGATATGCCTGTTTTTGTGCGTCATGCCTTGATGCCGCAGTTAAGAGGTAAATTTGCCGGCACCCCATTTGATATTGCCGCTTTTAATGCCGTGATCGGTATATTGCGTATGTTGCGTAATCATTCGGGAAATGGGAAGTGGGTTGAGGTCAAGTCGCTTATCGATTATATGCGTCTGTTGTATGGATCTGGGTCCGATCTTCTTCTGCTTGATAGCTATAGTTCCGATAGGGCAGAACTCAGTGTGAAGTCTGATTTAAAGAATGCTTCGATTCATAGGATCGCTATTGACGAGCGTTTCGATTATCTGATAATTCCGTTGGTAAATGCGACCCTATTCATGCTCGCTGCACTTGGGGGGCTGGAAGTCGCTTATTCAGATCGCATATCACTTAATTGCAGTCCTTATTCCGGATTGGTATATTGGCGTGTGACGGGGCTTGGACGCTATCTGCTCGGAATTACCGATCGTTATGAGCGAAATATAGAGATCGCCTCTACCAACGATTTTGTGCTTGACGAACGGCATCTGATTATCGGGATAACTAATACAGACTCATCGATGCGTGGTGTGCTGACGCGTATT
>CANPDS010000245.1 GCA_947573015.1 uncultured Muribaculum sp. | reverse complement strand
ACAATACCCAACAATGCAGCTCCGGCCAGACGGAGCAAGTCGATCGGTGGCACGTGCTGCCATGGCGAAAATGCCGAAGCAATCCAGAAGAGCACTGCCGCACCCATTATACGGAAATCGCCCAGGAGCAACGGTGAGACAATGGCCCCGGCCATAACTATCTTGGCCACAGGCGCCATAAGCCCCCACATCACATTAGCTCCCAACATGGCAGCATGACCACGTAACTGATGTCTATCCATAGATACAAAATAAGAAGATGTCGCTATAGTTTGAACGTCGGTACATATACAATTATAGTATATATTCTGCCCTAAACGCAATATATCATACTATACACGTAGGGACGCACCTTGGTGCGTCCGCATGACAGGCATATTATAACGACTCTATAAATCATAGTGCGCATGTGGCGACTCCACATGCGCACTTATATAATTCAAATCAATTGTCGGTAGAGAAACGGAAAGAGGTGTGCGACGAGTACGTCTCGCCGGGATTGAGCCATGCCGAGGGCCACTCAGGTTTATTGGGAGTGTCGGGATACTTCTGGCTCTCCAGACAAACGGCACCCCGGTGCGCGATAGTCTTACCACCCTTACCGGTCAGCTCGCCGGTGAGGAAATTGCCGGTATAGACCTGCACACCAGGCTCGGAGGTAAACATCTCCATGACAATACCTGTCAATGGAGACACCAGACGTGCGCCACGCACCGAAGCATCACCGGCAGAACGGAGCACGAAGTTGTGGTCGTAGCCATGTCCGTTGCGTATCTGAGAGCATGCAGTACTGTCGATACAAGCGCCGATGGTCTTCTCGGCGGTAAAGTCCATGTAGGTATCGGCTACGGGTGAGATTTCTCCCGTGGTCATGAATGTGGAGTCGACGGGTGTAAACGCATCTGCATCGACAGTGAGGAAATGATTTGTGACGGGCAGCGATAGATCGCCATTGAGATTGAAGTAGGAGTGGTTGGTCATATTGACCACCGTCTTACTGTCGGTAGTGGCCGTATAATCAAGATCAAGCGAATTGTCGGCATGCAGAGTGTAGGTCACTGTGGCATTCACATTGCCTGGAAAATTGTTGTCGCCATCGGGCGATGCGATCGACAGCACAAGAGTGGAATCGTTGGGCTGCTCGGCGGCAAATACCTTGTATTGCCATCCGCGGGTGCCTCCATGCAGGCAGTGAGGGCCATTGTTCTGCGGCAGCTGCACGGTGTCGCCATCGACTACTATCCGCCCCTGGTTGATACGGTTGGCATAGCGTCCGATGGTGGCGCCAAAATCGGTAAGATTGTTTTCGGGAAAATATGGAGCGATGCTGTCGAAGCCCACCACCACATCGGTAAGTTTACCGTCGCGGTCGGGCACCATCAGAGACACCAGACGGCCGCCGAAATTGGTGATGCACGCCTCCATTCCTGAAGGATTGACAAGAGTATACAATGCCACGGGCATGCCATCGTATTCAGCCACAAATTTCTCAGGATCAAGGCCCGACGCTGTTAGCGCCGGAGCCTTATGTGAGGAACATGAAGCCAATACCGCCAACATGGCCAAAGGAGCAATGTATAACGATGCTGATCTCATAATGAACAGTTTCTTAGAATATTACTTTTTCCGCCTTATCTGCGGTACGCTTGATATACATGCCGCCCTTTACAGGATGAGCCACAGGCATACCGGATAGGTTATAGTAAGTAGCTGAAGCCTCTTCACCCGACACCTCTACACCATCGATAGCGGATGTGCCCGGTATGGCAAACTTCATGCGTCCATTGCGGTTGGCCACATAAGCACGACCATCCGCATGCTCGTAGAACACAAGTCCGTTGACAGGGAAGGAGATAACACCATCCTTGAATGTGCCGTACAGATCACCGGCAGGCTGACCGATTGATTCATTAAATGAAGGCACGGACTCAACCACACCGTATCCGGCAAAAGTAGCGTTGATGCCAAGATTAGAACTCTTCATAACAACTTTGTCAGGATTTGTAACATCAATCACTATATAATGGGAATGGTAGTGAAGGTCAAGATTCAAACTTAATGTATTATAATGCTCCCATGCAGTAAAGTAAGGATTCTTCAACCGATAGAGTCCAGAATTATTCTTATTCTGTTCCACGATTACCTTATGAGATTGATTGAACGGAATGGACGGATATATCGAGGAATAAATGTCATCGCAATAGTCAGTCGTGCCTATATCAGTCCATTGGCTCTTGTCATCGTCATATACAAAGAAGTTACTTACTTTGCTGGAAACAATATTATTGTCATTATCAAGCATAACGGCAAAGAATGTATAGACACCGTCATCAAGAGTAAAACTTTGTTCCCCCGCAGTAAGCTCCTTTGCGTTAGCAGCGATAGATGATATGTTAGCTTCCGTATTTTGATAATATCCTTTGTAAACGCCACCGACTGTTCTGACTCCATCCACGCCTAAGCGTAGCGTAAACTCCACATTGGCCGACGATTGACAGAAATCAAGCGCATAAGTGATGGAGTAATCGGCTATATTAGCTCCAGGAAGTGCTATCTTAAGACCATCTATCGGGGTTGATTCCATCCAGTCTCCATAAAAGTTTACATAAATCGAACTTTTTGGGAAAGAGATCACACCATCTACAAGTGTTCCATATCCGTTAGATCCACCCCAACCATTTTCCGGTACAACATGCGAGAACATAAAGTCACCATATGCAACAAAATCCTTTGCAACGACCTGTTCGGGATTTCTCGCATCTACGTAAAAATACGTACTGTCAGATCCCCATTGAACTTCTGCCATGTAAGTACCTTCATAATAAGGAATCATTCTATAATATCCAGAATATAATTCACTCTGCTCGATATTGACTTTCCAGTTCATACCAATAAATTCTGTATAATCTGAGAAAGTGGTAAACAAGTCTTCAAACCACATGCCTTCGCCGATGCTTTTCCATCCACCGTTAACTATTTCTTCCGGCACTTCGCCGGGCTTCTTGTCGTCGGCACTTTCGCCATCGTCAGCACGCGAAGCTACAGTCGCCTCCCCTGTATTGATCATAGAGTGGGCTGAATGCAAGGTTTGGGAAAAAACACTTTCTCCACCGAATAATGTCATGGCCATCACGGCCATAGATGAGTAGATTTTATTCATTCTAAAAAATGTGATTAGGTTGATAAAAACGCGTAAATTTAACCAAATTTCCACTATAACACAAATACATGCCGCATTATGTAATTTTCGTAACTTTGCACTGGTGGCCGTAGATTACCGAAAAACGGATTAATGCCACATAAGGATTGGAATACATTTCAATAATATATATATGAATGCATTTATAAAAAATATGTTCTTAGCGGGCATGCTGCTGTCGATGTGGGCTTGTGGAGGCAAGCATCAACAAGGCGCTGCCGAGACTGACTATGCCGAGCTGTACACACCAGAGTATGCCAAAGGATTCCGCATCATGGGCGATACGGCACACGGTAGTGTCGTCATCGAATCGATCAACCCGTGGCAGGGCGCCGACAACGAAGTGCGCCGCCTGTTTATCAGCCGCAACGGCGAGAATGCACCGGAGGGGTTCGACGGACAGGTGATAACCGGGATTCCTGACAGGATCGTGGTAATGTCGTCAACCCAGATAGCCATGCTCGATGCCATCAACAGCAGCGATAATGTGTATGGAGTGTCGGGACTCGACTACATATGCTCCCCGGCCATACGGGCTCGCCGCGACAGCATCGCCGACATAGGCTATGAGGGGAATATTGATTACGAGAAGCTCATGGGACTTGATCCTGACCTTGTGATGCTCTACGGGGTGAACGGTCCGAACCCTATGGAGGGTAAACTCCATGAACTCAGCATACCCTATATAT
>CANPDS010000244.1 GCA_947573015.1 uncultured Muribaculum sp. | reverse complement strand
ATATTTCCTACCCTCCTCAATATCAGCGATAAGCATATTGATAGCCGCCGTGAGATCTTTCTCCTGCTCAAGAAGTATGTCGAGCTTACCTTGACAGCGGGCAATATGGGCGTGGTCGGCATCGGCACGCTCAGTCTCAGCCTTCATATGGTAGATCTTCACAGCAAGAATCGACAGGCGGTCGATAGCCCATGCGGGAGTCTCAGTGTTGATCGTTGCATCGGGAAGAGGTTTTACATCAGCGTATTTCTCACGAAAACGTGTGTCGATCTGCTCCACCATATCCGTGCGCACCTGATTGGACGCATCGATGCGGCGCTTCAACGCCAGTGCTTCCACTGGATCGATGGCCGGGTCGCGTATCAGATCCTCAAGATGCCACTGCACCACATCCACCCAGTTTTTGGCAAACAGCACATGCTCCAGACTACCCTCCTCATAAGGATTTGGACATGGAGTATCCACATTGTCAGTCAAATGGTAGGCCGCTGTAGAGTCGGCAAATATCTTAAAGGCTTTATTTGCAAATTCCATATATCGAGATGATTTAATCACAAAGATAACATCTACATTCCAAACCTCCAACTTTTATCAGCATTCTTCAAAACATATGGATAAGGGAGTGCCTCCATTGGCCGCAAGCCACGGGAAATTAGTAACTTTGCGATGTGAAACATACATGGACTAAATATAAGGAACATTACACATCGATAATCAGGCTCGGGGTGCCGATACTCATCGGCCAGCTGGGCATGATAGTGGTGGCATTCGCCGACAATATCATGGTGGGCCGGTATTCTACAGAGGCTCTGGCTTCAGCATCGTTTGTCAATAATGTTTTCAACGTGGCCAACTTCGCCTGCATGGGTTTCACCTATGGGCTAACGCCTCTTATAGGTGCGCTTTTCACCCAAAAGCGTTTCAACACCATCGGCACCATGATACGCACGGGGATATGGCTCAATCTGGCATTCACACTGCTGGTCACAGCCATCATGACAGGCATATGGCTTAATCTCGACCGGTTGGGCCAACCGCAAGAACTGCTTCCGCTGATACGTCCCTACTATATCATAGTCCTTGCCGGACTGCTGCCAATCGCCATATTCAATGTGTTTGCACAGTGGCTGTTCGCCATCAACCGCACACGCCTGCCAATGTGGATTGTGCTCGGGAGCAATGCGGTGAACATACTTGGAAATTACCTGCTCATATACGGTCACGGTGGATTTCCGGAAATGGGGCTGATGGGCGCCGGCATAAGCACACTTACCGCACGCATACTGTGTCCGCTGATAGTTATCGCCATATTCTGCCTGCGTAAAGAGTTTCATGAATATTTCATCGGGTTCAAGGAGGGCAGCATGACGCGGCGTATGGCCTTGCAGGTCAACCGCACATCGTGGCCCGTGGCCATGCAGATGACATTTGAATCCGGATCGTTCACATTCGCCGCCGTAATGTCGGGGTGGCTTGGTGCGATATCTCTGGCAGCCTTTCAGATAATTGTGATAACCGGCACTTTGGGATTCTGCATATACTACAGCATGGGCAACGCCGTATCGGTGCTTGTGGCAAATTCAGCCGGACTTGGCGACCGCCATGAGATGCGGCGTGTGGCTTTTGCCGGCTACCATATCATACTGACTCTGGCCTCAATATCGTCGCTTATATTCATTTTTTTCGAACGCGACATGATCCATGCGTTCACCGAGGATCCTCGTGTCATCGAGGCCACAGTGGCCCTTATAGTCCCGCTTGTCATATATCAGCTTGGCGATGCCACGCAAATCAATTTCGCCAACGCCCTGAGAGGCACATCACATGTAATGCCTATGATCTGGATAGCATTCGTAAGCTATATAGTGATAGGCATACCGGTCACATACATACTCGGATTCCCATTGGGAATGGGCACATACGGCATCATCCTGAGCTTCTCCGTAAGCCTCTTCCTCGCCGCAGCATTATTTCTCTACTTCTTCATGCGCAGCACCCGCCAGTAGGGCAGGCCTATTTAGGATCGCCGGTATAGTATGCCTGGACTTTGCCGAGCGGCAGTTTGCCCTCAACCTTAAGGGGCACACGCAGCGCATCGGTAGATATCCATGTGGACATGTTTTCGCCGGAAGGCTGGCCATTGTGGGTAAAGGAGAATGTAAGATAATAGGCAGTCCACTCACGACGGTTGATCTTTATCTTCTGCACCCCACGATATGTCACGGTGAGGCGCTCCACGGCTTTGCCGGAAAAAATATTGGCATGTATCTGCTCTCCCTGCTTCATCTCAGAATAGTCAAACTGCCGCAGATAATAAAATATGGAAAGCATGTCGAAAGTGGGACCTGTGGCATAAAGCGTAGTATCGAAACGCATCACCGGTCCGTCTTTTTTCTGGCGCACACGGGTGGCATGCCCGGTAACCTCATCACCGTTACGGGAATACCTCACTACATCACGGTTGTAGGTACCGCCCTCATGGGTAATCTTCCTATATATATTGGGCAGACATTGCGATTTCTGCAACGATACCTGAAGTGTGTCACGCACACGAAACACCTTGTCGGCCCATGGAAGAGTGCTTGCGGCAAGCTGGCAAGAATAATGAGTCCCCTCGGCTCTCAACGACAATGTGGCGGTAGCCGCATCCTTATTGATCAAGCCCCATTTGTAGAGAACAACATACGTAAGATCCTCATCAGGAAGATCGAAAGCATATCCCGACGATACGGCACATAGCAATGCCGTCAGAGCAAACAACAATTTATTCTTCATAGGCTTGATTTCAATAAGAGTGGTTTTTTGAGGGTGTTTAATTATTTCCCGACTTTTACCTTAACCACATATTTGCGATGGAGACCGCTGCCGATATTCGGAGCATGAACATCTTCTGGATAAAGTATCATGAACTGTCCGGGATTTACGGGCACCTCACACTGCGGCGCATCGGTGAAAAACATCACATCTTTCACATCGCAATATGGCACCGAAACATCCTTACATGCCGACAATGGCGCCCAGCCGATCGACTCGGGAGTATCAATCGCCACCTGAATATCGATCCAGTCACGATGAGCCTCCATGCGGCACTCTCCGGAGGGCTTCAGATTGACCTCCTGACATTTGACAACTATATCGCCATTAGCCAGAATAATCTCCTTGCGATTTTCAAATCCGGACATATGCAGATTATTTCTCAGCCATGCTAAAGCTTCAGCTATTGCCGGAGAAAGTGTATCGTAGCGAAACGAGTCACTGATATTTCCTATTACCATATGTGTATGTAGATTTTACGTGCATCAAACGCAAATACGTTTGTTGCATTGAACATATATATATTATTGACGCATCAATATGCCAAAAGTTTACTCACTCACAATAAAGGAAGGGAGTGACGCGCAGCCTGCTCGATCCGGTTGTTGCGCCAACATTTACGGCATACCGCAATGTAGCGGTCATCACCACCTATCTCAAGCTGCTGGCCCTCGGTAACAAAATCGCCGTTTGAATCAATACGTGCGTTAACAATCGTCTTGCGCCCGCATGAACACGTGCTCTTGATCTCATCGATACTGTCGGCAATCTCAAAAAGGCGTCGCGACCCTTCGAAGAGGTGTGTGCGGAAGTCAGTGCGCAGACCGTAGCATATCACATTGCTGCCGTAGTCGTCGACAATGCGTGCCAACTGATCGACTTGCTCCGCCGAAAGAAACTGCGCCTCATCTATCAGAATCCAATCAATAACTGTCATGGTCTCCTCAAACAGTTCATGGACCATGTTATATATATCAGTATCCGCATATATCCATCGGCATTTACGCTCGATCCCTATGCGTGAGCGGATTACATTATCTTTCTCTCGGGTATCAACAATTGGCTTGAGGCACAC
>CANPDS010000243.1 GCA_947573015.1 uncultured Muribaculum sp. | reverse complement strand
GCATCATCGGATATTTGAAACGAGATAACTCACGCATCTCGACTCTCTTGCCATCAAATGAGGCAAGAATCGTGCGGCCGCTTGTAGCACCAAGGTCGACCGCTATATGATATGACTGATTCATAGAATTATACATACTCTAATATTGATGATAATGTTGTTGCATTACATGCAAGGGTTTTACAAGCCATACCCTGTAACGGCCTTTATCGCTCCAATCATTTCCAGCCGAACCAAAGTCACAAAGCTTTATCATACGTCCCTCACGATTTACTGGGTCTTCAAGATCTGTACCCAAAATCATAGGGATTTCTATTGTGAGCCAACCAAATTTATTGTCATCATTTACGAAACGCGATTCGACAACTCCGCCATCAGATGTCTTTATGATGCAACATTCATCAATATCTCCATCATTAAAACGGTTGTCGCGTGCAAATACGATGGGACCTCGAACTACCGCTTGCATGCCGTTAAGTTCTTCTACTTTGGTCACAATATTAAAATCAATGGATATGTTTGTGACACCTTTCTTCCATTTTCGATCGATATATATATAACCATTTGAAGCCAATACTTCTGAACTGTTGCCATCAATGGAAATTGTGTATTTACCATCTGACCAAGATGGGATTCTAAGAGCTAAATTCATTGAAGTGGATTTGTCGAAATCCAATTTCATATTCATATAACCATCCACTGGTATATTACTATCGACATTCAGATTAATAGTTCGATCTCGTACTGAGATTATCTCTGTGCGAGGAACATACAAGTTTATGAAAACTGTATCACCAATCTGTGATGTAGCAAACTCTGGGATCAAAGCGAAACCACGCGGTCCATTGGCATTACAACAATTTATAGGAAGCCCACATTGCTCTTCGCCATGTTGACGTCGGCCTTCAAGTGGACTATATTTAGAGATTTCTTTTCCATCTACACGTAACGATGCCATCAAGGCGTTATACATTGTGCGTTCAAATTCATCGGCGTAGCGGGAATCATGAGTGTGCAACCATAGTTTATGGAGTAATTGTAACCACGTGAAAGTAACGCAAGTTTCCATAGTGTGATAGGCTGGTGTAGTTTGTTGAACACGCCCATCATACCAACACTCGAATGCCGCTCCGGAACCAGCAATGTTTATTTCCGTTTCAAGAATATTATCGGCAACCGCAATAGCAGCCTGAATATATAACGGTTCTTTAATTATCCGGCCCAATTCAATAAGTCCGACATAACAGGACATCATCTCATAGGCTTTATGGCCATTTTCAAATGACCACCAATCTTTCGGGAATTCAAATCGGTGTGCAACAGGAACTTTGTCCAATGCTTTTGACACTAATTGTGTGCTGCCAACTTTCTCTATCGAGCTAACAATACTCTTTGCAAAATCGAGGTATTTCTTTTTACCCGATAATTCATAAAGATATACCGCAGGTTCTAATATAGAACAACTTGGCATTCCACGGTAAAGGCCTGTTGAGGCTATATCAACATTTTTATCAGTCAGTTCTCGTATCAAACAATCAAATAGCCTTTCTACAGCTATTAGCGCATTTTGGTCTCCAGTTAACCGATAGTAGTCAAGAAGAGCAAGAGATGTATATTTGCGCCCCCAGATATCCCAACAAGTCAGCCGGTTGTCTTTCGTATAGTTACCCATATATCCGTCAGGATATTGTGTTGACATAAGGCTCTTGGCAGCAGCGGAAATCTTGTCAAGCAGTACTAAATCATGAGTATAACGATATGATGCTGTCGCACCAAGCATCCATTTTCCAATAAATTCAGTTTGCCAAAGCGTTCCTTCAGTAAGATGGCGAAATGGTTCTACAAGGCTTTCAGTATTTTGAGGCATCACCCTGTTTTCAATTACGGACATAATTCGGTTACCCAAGTATCCTTTTATTTGGGCTGCGACTTGGTTATACGAAATACCAGCTAATATTAATAATATTATACAATATCTCATAACGCATTGATTGTCAAAGTTTGAAGATTGGATGAGTTTGGTCCGACCATAATTTCAAATTCACCAGGGTCATAAACAAACTGCATATCCTGATTATAATATTTGAGATCATCAAGCGTGATAGTAAATGAAACTCGTTTTGTTTTGCCCTTTTCTATTTTCACACGTTTAAAGGCTTTCAACTCCTTGACCGGACGAGCTATTTGGGCGACAATATCACGGATATAAAGTTGAACTATTTCAGTGCCATCATAATCACCTGCATTTGTCACATCAATATCAATTTCAATAGTCTGATTGGGTGATAATTCATTACTGCTTGCCGTAGGTTGACCATATACAAATTGAGTATAACTCAATCCATATCCAAATGGATACAAAGGCTCATTTGGGACATCAATATAGTTGCTTGCATAGCGATTGAATATACCAAATTGTGGATCTGGGTGACTTGGCATAAGATGATTATAATAGAGCGGTATTTGCCCTATTGATCGTGGGAAAGTAGTAGTGAGTTTTCCAGAAGGAACTTTATTTCCCAACACAACGTCAGCTATTGCATCAGCAGCTTCGCTACCGCCGAACCATACATTTAGAATTGCTGGAATATTTTCGCTTTCCCAATCAAGTACTAAAGGTCGGCCCGTAAAAAGAAGTAATACAATTGGTTTCCCAGTCTTGGATAATGCTTTCAGCAGATTTCGTTGTGCATCAGGTATATATATTTCAGCACGAGAGGCCGATTCTCCGTTCATTCCAGCGGTCTCGCCAAGTGCAGTAATTATTATGTCTGACTTTCCAGCTATTTTAAGAGCTTCCGATAGTAAAGCTTCATTGTCTCCTCGTTCTATCTGCCTATCGCCATTAGCATTAAGTTCTGTAATTTCATCATAATATATATTACTGCCTTTGGCATACAAGACTTTTGTGCCAGTTTTTGCAAAAGCTTCCTTAAATGATGACAATACTGATTTATGATGTTCTGCTTTGGCATGTGTACTCCATGTGCCACACATATTATTCCCGGCGTCAGCAAGCGGACCAATCAGTGCTATTGTACCTGCATTTTTTATAGGCAATAAGGAGCTTTCGTTTTTAAGAAGAACAAATGTTTCAGATGCGATTTCTCTGGCTACAGAACGATGTTGGTTGTTGTAAATATCTGTTTTAGTTCGTTCGGAATTACAATAACGATACGGATCTTCAAAAAGTCCGAGATCCCATTTTGCCTCAAGTACTCTTCGGCAGGCATCGTCAATCGTAGATTCAGTTATTACTCCGCGTTTTACGGCATCCTGCAAAGTGTTTAGGTAAAGAGATGATACCATATCCATATCGGTACCAGCCCGAATAGCGTATGCTCCTGCATCATTAATATCAGATGTCCCCATATATGCAACCTCAGGAATCGAATTATAATCAGATACTACAAGTCCGTTGAATTTCCAATCTTTACGCAAAACACCATTAATCAACCAATCAGAAGCGGTTGAATGGGTACCATTTATGAGATTAAAGGATGTCATGAGACTTGCACATCCGGCATCGACAGCAGCCTTAAATGGAGGGAGATAGTAGTTGAATATATTCAAATTGCTCATATCCACAGTATTGTAATCACGACCTCCCTCAACCGCTCCATATAAAGCAAAATGTTTGACACATGCCATCAATGTGCTGTCAGATGACAGATTTTTTCCTTGATATCCCCTGACATAGGCACGAGCCATTACACATCCTAAATATGGGTCTTCACCAGATCCTTCTGCAATACGCCCCCAACGAGGATCTCGACAAATATCTACCATCGGGCTGAAATTCCAATTAACACCTTCCGCAGTAGCTTCAATAGCTGAGATTTGGGCCATGCGTTCAATCGCAGTACTATCCCATGAACAAGATAGAGCAAGAGGTATCGGGAATATT
>CANPDS010000242.1 GCA_947573015.1 uncultured Muribaculum sp. | reverse complement strand
TGTTGCTTGTTGAATATCTATTCTGTCTTTATTGGAAAGTTACGTATGAAAAGTATTCTGTTTACCTTGTATTTGTTGTTGTGGTGTTATTTCTGGTTGAGATTTCTTAGATTAGCTAAGAAGATTTCAATTGTAATTTGCAATCGGTTTTTGTCCCTCTTGCGTTGCAAGGGTAATAATTTGTTTAGAACAATCAATGCCTCTTTCTCTATGTTTAATAACATATTTTGGCAGTGTGTTGGATAATTGCGAAGATTCGTACGTGAATATAATAATCATTTGCGACAAAATGATGAAAATGTATTATAGTTGTCAGGAAAGTAACTATTTTAAAATAGTTAAAATAAGTTAAAATGCAAAAGTAGCATGGATATATGTAACAAAACGGTGCTTGCACCTATATGAGCAAGCACCGTTTGTATCAAATTGTCAGATTGCGATTGGAGTAATAGTGTTTTAAATTAAAAGTTGCTTTAAACTCAATCTACGATTCATTTCCTGGAATTGGGATATATGATACATGAAGAAAGTGGGGAAATCTGTCCTTCAATATGACCATCATTTACATTGAAAGTTGCATGATGAACGTCTTCAGTATATTGTCCATCTTTAAATGCCGTGGGAATGGATATAGTCTGAGGTTCGGCGGATATATTAATTATAGCCATTCCTTTGTTACCACGCTCTACTGTAATAACAGCGCCATTGTCGGAGACATAGATTTGTTCGGGCTGACCATGCATTGCATGGCGGAAATGATTTACAGCAATAACTTCCGGATTGAAGAATTCATCATTGCCACGGGCTCCGATACGGTTATTGCCCCAATAGTTTTCACGTGTAGAACCCATAGGGCGGCTAAAAAATAGGGGAGTACCGTATTGGCGCGCAGCAAGAAATACGTATCCTTCACGGATCTGGGCATCTTCAAGATCAGCTGATTCATGTTCGTTTGCATAGGTATCATGAGATTCAACCCATGTGACTAATTTTTGTGCGGGTGCTGGATTCTGCCATTGTCCAAGACTATCGGCATAATAATTTCCCTCGGATAAAGCATGGCGCAATGCATGGCCATAGTTACTTGCCGTTACTTCCATATATTCAGAATAAGCTTCTTCACGCACGTTCTTATCCTGAAGCACTTCTCCGTAGATAAACAAACTGTCGGCTGGAAGAGCCAATGTCAATCCCTGCACGCTTTCTCGTCCGGTAGCAATATCCCAGAAATTATTACGTTCAGACAATGAATCGCGCGGATCATCCGGAAGTCCGATATGCTTCGCAGTATCATATCTGAATCCGCGTGCACCACATGCTATAAGATCATTTACATATTCCATATAGTAGTGTTGGAATCCTGGATTTTCTGTGTTGACATCAGGAAGACCGCCCATCATGCCAGTAGTGCATTCATACCGATCATTCCAAAGTTGAATATTATTGAACCCATTGGCATGGAATAGTTTGTCATGACCTCCGGCAGCACTATCAAGAGCTGCAGTCACGGCAGAGTGGTCAACCGCAGTATGATTGGGCAATACGTCAACAATGATCTTTATGCCGTATTTTGCCGCACTGTCACACATGGCTTTGAATTGTTCGCGGGTTCCAAGCAGATGATTGCCGATTTTCCAATCGATAGGCTGATAATAATAGTACCATTTGCCTTTTACAGAATCGCCATCCTGACTGAATAAAGCCATCCCACCATCTTCGCCAACAAAGCAAGTATTGGCTGGAGAAGTCTGGACATAGTCAAATCCAGCCTCCGCAATGATTTTCATATTGGCGGCGATGGTATCGAATGACCAGGACCATGCATGAAGAATTGTGCTGTCATTGGTTGGAACCTCTGTCTCCTTATCGCCACATCCCGGCAATATAGAAGCCAGAACTACTCCCATAGCCGGATAAAGTAATGATTTTCTTTTCATCGTCATAAAACTTAATTTATCTTTAGAATGCAATTATAAGTCGTTTTGTTTCAAAGCGTCAGCATGATGTGATATGTTTGTCATGGCAGCGCAGTAATCGGGCTGGAAATTGTTCTACGAGAGCAAGATTGTGTGTGGCCATTATTATAGCGGTTCCTTGGGATGCAATCTGATGCATCAGTGCAACAATCTGCTCACCTGTGGCTGGATCGAGATTACCAGTAGGCTCATCAGCCAATATCAGTTTCGGACTGTTCAACAATGCGCGTGCTATGACGATTCGTTGCTGCTCTCCTCCGGACAACTCATGAGGCATCTTGTAGCTTTTGTTCAGCATTCCCACTTCCTTAAGTACTTGCTCTATGCGTTCATCCATATCGCTTTTGGATTTCCATCCGGTAGCCTGTAGTACAAAAAGAAGATTGTTATATACCGAACGATCTGTCAGAAGTTGAAAATCCTGAAAGACAATGCCAATTTCACGTCGAAGCATCGGTATGTCCTTACGTTTGATGGATGTAAGATCATAACCGAGCACTGACGCCTCGCCTGAGATAATCGGTATTTCGGCATACATTGATTTCATCAGGCTGCTTTTGCCACTGCCGACTTTACCTATGATATAAAGAAATTCACCGGCTTCAACCTGCAGGTCGACATCTTTGAGCACAATAAGCTCTTTCCGGTGGAGTTCTACTCCTTTATAACTCACCAAAGGTGTTTCCATGGAGAAAATGCAGGATATTAAAGTTATTCCTTATGACGGCGTTGCAGTTCGGTGGCTAAATCTTCAATACGAAGACCTTGTGAGGTAAGGAGAACTATCAGATGGTAAATGAGATCGGAGGCTTCATAGATGAATCCATCGCGAGTTCCATTGGTAGCTTCGATTACTGTCTCTACAGCCTCTTCTCCAACTTTCTGAGCCATACGGTTGACACCTTTCTTAAACAGAGATGTAGTATATGATCCTTCCGGCATTTCTTCATGGCGTCGGTCAATAAAATCCTGAAGATAACGCAGAAATTCAACACCCATTTTGTTTTCAGTGCCAAAACATGTGTCTGTGCCTTTATGACATACCGGACCTACGGGATTTACCTGAATCAAAAGGGTATCGTGGTCACAATCTTCCTGAATGTTTACTACATTGAGAAAGTTGCCGCTTTCTTCGCCTTTAGTCCATAAGCGTTTTTTCGTGCGGCTGTAAAATGTCACTTTCCCTATCTCCTTGGTTTTAAGATATGCTTCTTCATTCATAAAGCCAAGCATAAGCACATTTTTAGTTATGACATCTTGAATTATGGCCGGAATCAGGCCATCCATTTTATCGTAATTTAATGTTGACATAATCTTATTGGAATATTCTGTTGTGAGAGATATGTTTTAAGTTGTGGAATGCTGATTTCACCAAAATGGAAGATGCTTGCAGCTAATGCCGCATCGGCATGTCCATGGTTGAACACATCTGAAAAATGTTGCATTGTACCTGCTCCGCCCGAAGCAATTACCGGAATGGATAGGTGCATGTTAAGTTCTGCCAAAGCCTCGCAAGCAAAGCCGTTTTTTACGCCATCATGGTCCATTGACGTGAATAGGATCTCTCCTGCGCCGCGATCCTGCGCTTCAATAGCCCATTCAAGCAAGGTGCGGTCGGTAGGTTTGCGTCCTCCATTCAAATAGCAGCGCCATGTGGTTCCATCGTATTTGGCATCGATCGCTGTTACGCAGACCTGACGTCCAAAACGCGCCGCAATGCTGCTTATTAATTCTGGATTGCGAATAGCGGCAGAGTTGACGGATACTTTATCGGCACCGGCCTCGAGCAGCCTCGCCACGTCATCGACAGACGATATGCCACCACCTACAGTAAAAGGAATAGAAATGTTGGCAGCCACTCTTTTTACCAGGTCAACGAATGTGCCACGGCCTTCATGGGATGCAGTGATATCAAGGTATACAAGTTCGTCAGCACCTTG
>CANPDS010000241.1 GCA_947573015.1 uncultured Muribaculum sp. | reverse complement strand
CACCGGCAAGGCCGAGCATCTTTATAAGGCTGTCCTGCGCCATATCGTTGGAATCCTTGCTACGGCCCTGACGCTCAGCAATCCAGACCGACTGATTCTTGTCGGTTATGGCATAGTGGATATATGCCGAGAGCTGCTGAGCCGCCTCAAGAGCTTTCACCCTTGGGAGATCGCGTTTCACGATAAAGCTCTTGTTGAGGCGCACCAAATCGTTGATCCATGCGTAAATAAGGAGATTATCACCGATTGCGACCTCGGTAGTGGGATAGCCGGCACGCATGAAACATAGATTGAGGAAAGATGTATCGAGAACTATGTCGCGATGGTTGGTAATAAAAGTATATGCCTTCTTAGGATCGATCTTTTCAAGACCCGAGATTGTAATGCCTGAAGTAGTCTTCGAGGCAAGCATCTCAAGGAACGGCCACATTATCTTGTGCTGGAAAGTATCGCGGTCGTTGACTTTAAGCAACTCATTGCAGAAGTCATTATAATCCACTTCGGGGAGCACCCACTTCACAGCATGCTCAAAACCGGGTTCCTTTATCAATTCGGCAATCTTATCATGGAATATGTCATCGGAGTAGGGAGCAATCTCATCGAACTGCCGAGCATCCATTGTCAATTCATCTGCCATAATCTTAGTATACTGAAAAGTTATGATGTTCAAAGATAACAAATATCGCTTTAATTTTGGCTATGCGCATTTCTATCTTAACTACATTTAGCAATTTAAGCCCTCGGCATAGCCTCTCCAGCGCTCAATCAGCGCCTGCATGTCGACGGGCAAAGGGGCGGAGAAAAACATCTCTTCTCCAGTACGTGGATGGACAAATCCAAGCGTGCGTGCATGCAAAGCCTGACGTGGGCACACTTCCCGGCAATGTGCCACAAACTGCTTGTATGCACCACTGCCCACACCTCTCAGCGCCACGTCGCCACCATAGCGCGCGTCGTTGAAAAGCGTGTGTCCTATATGCTTCATATGCACTCGTATCTGATGTGTTCGACCGGTCTCCAACACACATTTCACCACACTGACATATGCCAATGTCTCCTGAGTGAAATAGTGTGTCACAGCATGTTTTCCCTGATCACCGTCAGGAAATACCGTCATCTGGAGCCTATCCTTTGGATTACGGCCGATATTACCCTCGATACGTCCATCGGCTGGATCGGGCCGTCCCCACACCACCGCAACATACTCGCGTTTTGTGGTTTTCTCGAAAAACTGACGTCCAAGTGCAGTCTTGGCATCGGGAGTCTTGGCAACCACCAGCAGTCCGGAAGTATCCTTGTCGATGCGATGAACGAGTCCCATGCGTGGATCGTTGACATCATAGTCGGGATTACCACGGAAATGCCATGCAAGAGCATTGACCAAAGTGCCGTGGTAATTACCATGTCCCGGATGGACCACCAGCCCTGCCGGCTTGTTTACCACAAGCACATCGGCATCTTCATATACGATATCAAGCGGAATATCCTCTGCTATTATCTCAAACTCATAGCGTGGACGATCCATTACGACCTGCACCACATCAAGAGGCTTGACACGATAATTGCTCTTTACAGCACGACCGTTGACAAGGATGCATCCTGCCTCGGCGGCCTGCTGCACGCGGTTGCGCGACGATTTCTGCAGCCGAGCCACAAGAAACTTATCTACCCTGAGCAATTCCTGGCCTTTGTCGGCCACAAAACGGAAATGCTCGTAGAGCCCAGCCCCATCATCATCGTCATCAATGGATGCATTCTCGTCACGCTCAACTTCCAGTCCGGGAGAGACGGAAGCAGCGTCGAGACGGCAATCTATGTCATCAGAGGAAATATTCATAGGATAGGTTCGAAGGGGATAATTTTTCTATAGAACTGATTTAATAAGAGCTTGAGGTTCACTCAAGATTTAGCGTCGTGGCTTCCATATCGCTCTCCAAAGCCTCGGCAGCATCTATGCTATCACTCTCGAGGGAAATGCCTTCGCCCACTTCAAGGGTAATGGTGGCAGAAGTGGGTATACGTGCTCCAGGCTGGATCGTCACCCCGTTAAACTTCACCCCGAGCACAAGATCCTTGTATTCGCTCGGCACAGTCACCTCTCGGATGCTCCGTATGCCGAGCCCCTCAAGCGTAGTGCGTGCCTGACGCAACGACATGTCGGTGAGAGTAGGCAACGACACCATCTTGGGCGAAAAAGCGGTGATGGTGAGATATACTGTGCGGTGAGGCTTAACCTTAGTGCGCGCACGTGGCGACTGTTCGAGAACAGTTCCAGGCGCAGTATGCTGATCATAAATAGAGTCGGAGAGCTCCGGACGCAATCCTGCGCTCTCAAGAGCCTGCACAGCCTGAGCATACGACAGACCTTTCATATCCGGCACTACTTCGTATTCACCATGGTCGGTCCATATGTCAAGACCAAGCAGCGCTATCCACAGGACACCGCAGCCGACCAGTATCATCAGCAGGAAATTATACAATATCGGATGGCGCTTCATGAAGGCGATGCCTGAGCGCACTGTGCTTTTATTCTGTTTCTCTTCCACGTGGTGGGGATATTTCTCAATTAGAGGCCATAATGGCTCTGAATCTGCACATGCAGGGAAATCACGCTGCAAATTTACGCAAAAACTCCCTTTAATTCAGATTTAAACGTTAAAATAACGTAAATGGCCGATATCCGGACTAGTTCAGTCTGCCAAAGGAGACTCACGATATCCGGTATCCTCAAACAGGCGTTTATCATCAGCTACAGTATTGCCCACTGTAGTAAGCATATCGCCCATAAGTACTCCGTTAACACCACCACGAAGCATACGGCACATAGTATCATGACTCAGGCGCATGCGTCCACCGGCAAAGCGTAGCACACACTTGGGCGCGATAAGACGAAAAAGTGCAGCCGTGCGCACTATCTCTTCCTCTCCTATCAGCGGAGTAGATTCAAGAGGAGTGCCAGGAATTGGGTTCAATATATTAATAGGGATAGACACAGCACCGGTATCGCGTGCTTCTGTGGCAAGTTCGAGGCGCTGCCGCATATTCTCGCCCATGCCTATGATACCGCCGCAACACACTTCCATACCCACCTCCTGCGCCAAAGCGATAGTGCGGAGCTTATCGGCATGAGTATGCGTGGAGCATAGCGTAGGGAAGAATGATGACGAAGTCTCCAGATTACAGTGATAACGCTTTACACCCGCTTCGCGGAGGCGGCGCAACTCATCAAGACCGAGCAATCCCATGGATGCGCACATATATAAAGGAGTCTCGCTACCCACACGCCGGAATATAGAGCAAAAACGTTCGATATCGGCTGGAGCGACTTTACGGCCAGAGGTCACCAACGAGAATCGGCGTATGCCATGGCGCGTATTGAGGCGTGCGGCGGCCAGAGCATCCTCTTCCGATATAATATCGTATTCAGTTACTCCCGTATGGTGATGCCTCGATTGCGCGCACCATTTGCAATCTTCGGAGCAACGCCCTGAACGGGCATTGACAATCGAGCAGGTATCGATTTCATCCGAATGCCATTGGCGGCGCACCTTGTCGGCCGCATCAGCCAACGTATCGGCCGAGCACGTATCGTTGAGAGCAAGAGCCTCATCCACAGATATTCCCTCACCAGAGGATAGTACGCGCACAAGCAATGTTTCAATATTTATCATAATCTAATTAAGGAGTGATTTTAATTTTCCAATCTTGATTTTCACCGCAAAATTACAAAATTCCACAGGAAAACAACTTCAGAATTATTTTTGTAAAATTTTTATAAGCTAAACGATTGCCGGATTGCAGAAAAATATATACCTTTGCAGTCGTTTTTCCGACAAATAATTAATAATTCACAGTTCAATCATGAATCATTACGAAACCGTTTTCATTTTAACTCCCGTTTTGTCTGATGCTCAGATGAAG
>CANPDS010000240.1 GCA_947573015.1 uncultured Muribaculum sp. | reverse complement strand
TCGGTAGGTTCGCGCAATGATTTGTCAATGTCGGATATGGTGAGTTCCTTATTTTCTACGAAACCATGCATGCCTTGTCCGATCATGCGCAAGCCTTTCTGTATGGCCTCTTCAAAAGTACGTCCGATAGCCATAACTTCACCTACCGACTTCATTGAAGATCCGATCTCACGCTTTACGCCATGGAACTTGCCGAGGTCCCAGCGTGGAATTTTCACCACGACATAGTCAAGCGCCGGCTCAAAGAAAGCTGAAGTAACTTTGGTGACAGAGTTGTTGAGGTCAAATAGTCCGTAGCCGAGGCCGAGTTTGGCGGCAACGAATGCCAGTGGATATCCGGTGGCTTTTGATGCAAGGGCCGATGAACGCGAGAGACGTGCGTTGACTTCGATCACACGATAGTCCATCGACGAAGGGTCGAATGCGTATTGCACGTTACATTCTCCGACAATACCTATATGGCGCACGATCTTTATGGCGAGTTTGCGCAGGTAGTGATAATCTTCGTTGGAAAGTGTCTGCGATGGAGCTACTACGATTGACTCACCGGTATGTATGCCGAGCGGATCGAAATTTTCCATATTGCATACTGTGATACAGTTGTCGAAACGGTCGCGCACCACCTCGTATTCAACCTCTTTCCATCCCTTGAGAGATTTTTCCACAAGTACCTGTGGCGCAAACGAAAGGGCTTTTTCCACAAGGTCGACAAGCTCCTGCTCGTTGTCGCAGAATCCGCTCCCTAGACCACCGAGTGCATATGCGGCGCGTACTATCACCGGATATCCGAGCGACGATGCTGCCCGCAGTGCATCGTCAACTGAGCCTACCGCCTCGCTTTTGATTGTCTTTACATTGATCTGATCGAGCTTTTTCACGAACAGCTCGCGGTCCTCCGTATCCATGATTGCCTGCACGGGGGTGCCGAGCACCTTTACTCCATACTTGTCGAGCACGCCTGATTGCTGTAGTTCCACTCCGCAGTTGAGTGCTGTCTGTCCGCCGAATGCGAGCAGAATGCCATCGGGGCGCTCTTTCTCAATCACCTTTTCAACAAAGTATGGCGTCACGGGAAGGAAATAGATGGTGTCGGCTATCCCTTCCGAGGTTTGTACTGTGGCGATATTGGGATTGATGAGCACTGTATGGATACCCTCTTCCTTCATCGCTTTCAAGGCCTGGGAGCCGGAATAGTCAAATTCGCCGGCCTCGCCGATCTTGAGGGCGCCGCTACCGAGCAATAGAACTTTCTTTGGAAGTGCGGCTGACGTTGTAGTGGTTGGTTGTATGCTGGACATGATGGATCAGAGCATGTTGATAAATTCGTCAAAGAGAAATTCCGTATCCTTGGGGCCGGATGAGGCTTCAGGGTGGAATTGCGCCGAGAAGAATGGTTTGGATTTATGGCGCAATCCTTCGTTTGTGCCGTCGTTCATGTTGATGAACAATGGTTCCCAGTCGGAGGAAAGAGTGGCGTTGTCTACTGCGAAACCATGGTTTTGCGAGGTGATATAGCATTTTTGTGTGCCTGCTCGTCTCACCGGTTGGTTGTGGCTACGGTGGCCGTAAGGGAGCTTATAGGTTGAGGCTCCTGCGGCGCGGGCAAGCAACTGGTTGCCCATGCATATGCCGCAGATGGGCTTGCCTATGGCCATTGCCTTGCGGATATTTTCTACCGTAACATCTACCATGTCGGGATTGCCGGGACCATTGGAGATAAATAGACCATCGTAGGGTATGGCCGTGAAGTCATAGTCCCAAGGCACTCGAACTACCCTCACACCTCTGCGGGTAAGACAGCGTATGATGTTGTGTTTCACTCCGCAGTCAACGAGTACCACCGTGCGGGCGCCTTCCCCATGTTCCTCCACGCCACGGCAGCTTACCTTGGCCACGAGGTTTTCTTTGTTGGGATTGTAGAAAGGCACATCGTCACAGCCGTCGATAATGATCTTGCCGAGCATGGATCCATGTTCGCGCAGATGCTTTGTCAAGGCGCGGGTGTCAATGCCGTATATGCCGGGAATTTTTTCCTCTTTCAGCCATTCTGCGAGGCTGCGGTCGGCCTGCCAGTGAGAATGATCCCATGAGTAGTCCTGCGCGATGATGGCTTTTGCGTGGATGTGGTCACTTTCATAATATTCGCTCACATCATCTTTCTCTCTGCGTGGCGGTACGCCATAATTGCCGAGGATAGGATAGGTGGTGACGAGAATCTGTCCTTCATACGAGGGGTCGGTGAGACTTTCTGGATAGCCGGTCATGGCAGTGTTGAACACTACTTCACCGGATGTTGAGGCTTCATGGCCGAATGATTTGCCATGAAATACTGTGCCATCCTCCAGCACGAGGGATGCCTGTTTTATTTCGCGCATTTTTAGAGTTTCTTTATTAAACAAGCTCTTATATTTCTCTTGTTGAAAATCAAAAGGTCACTCGGTTTGTGTAAAACCGCGCAAAGTTACGGAAAAATTCCAATTGGGGATATATTTTGCCATCAAATATTATGTTTTTATGACATATTTCCTGTCTTTGCGCGGCTGCAGAGCACTCTTGTGCTGAAATATTAAGCATCCTATAAAGAATGATGCTTTAGATTTTGGTTTGACATAATTAATCCCTACATTTGTGGTGCGTCAGATGACATTAAGCGACATTTTAATTGCGCTAAATCTAAATCAGTTCAATAAATTTATTATACAATGGACCAGAACAATAATTATTACAACAATCCCAACATGGGAGGATGCCCTAATCCACCTCAGAATAATAATGACGTGTTTGCTACCGATCGTTTCGGCAAAAGCCGTGGCGTGTGCGCCCTGCTCGCAATATTTCTTGGCGGTTTCGGCATCCAGTATTTTTATCTTGGCAAGAACACTGCCGGTGTCATTGCGTTGATTGGCACATGGGTGCTGTGCGGCATTCCGAGCATACTTTGGCTGATTCAGGGTATATTGATGCTTACTATGTCGTCGGCCGATTTCGAGCGTAAGTATGAAACAACCACATCGACATTCCCTCTATTCTGATAATCGGATAGCTTGAAGAGGCTTTTAGCAAGCTCTTACATTCTGGCTCCCTAAGGCTCTTGAAAAGGAGTGCCTGGGGAGCCAAATGTCTTTTTTCGGGGGGAATATACTGCGTGAATGAAAAAAAATATGCAAATTTGCACATTAAAAATTCATAACAGCCTAAAAATGGAATTTTCAGCCAATCAGATAGCGGCTCTTGTCGGAGGTACTGTGGATGGCAACGGCGATGTGGCCGTGTCTACTTTTGCCAAGATTGAGGAGGGCCATCCGGGCGCACTTTCGTTCTTGGCCAACCCCAAATATACACAATATATATATGACACGAAGAGTTCGATAGTGCTTGTGCGGCGCGATTTTGTTGCCGAGCAGCCTGTCAGTGCCACTCTTATACGTGTTGACGATCCATATGCAACTGTTGCACAGTTGTTGCAGATGGTGGCCGATATGACAGCTCATAATCCTGTAGGAATCGAGCAGCCTGCTTATGTGGCTGACGGCGTGGAAGTGCCGGCTGACGCCTATGTAGGAGCGTTTGCATATATCGCTCCAGGAGTGAGACTTGGTAATGGAGTCAAGATCTATCCTCAGGTATATGTAGGTGCTGGCGTTGAAATAGGGGAGGGCACGGTGCTTTATCCCGGAGTGAAGATATATCATGGCTGTAAGATCGGTGCACGATGCATCATTCACAGTGGTGCTGTTATCGGCGCCGACGGATTTGGGTTCGCACCTACCGATGGTGTTTATCACAAGATACCGCAACTTGGCAATGTAGTTGTCGAAGATGACGTAGAGATAGGAGCCAATACCACTGTCGATCGCGCTGTTATGGGTAGCACCCGTATTGCACATGGTGTCAAGCTCGACAATCTCATTCAGGTAGCACACA
>CANPDS010000239.1 GCA_947573015.1 uncultured Muribaculum sp. | reverse complement strand
ATATGGAGATCACCTCATCCTCACAATGGGGCGAGGGACTCCAGCTTCCACTCAACTACCTCCACTACAACTGCGAGGTTGAACTTGTGATTCGCTCTCAGGCAGGCATGACCGACGAAATCGCATCAGTTATCCCATATATGTATCGAATACGATATACTAAAAGCAATTTGTAAGTGGCTGTCAAAATTTCATTTTATAACAGCCATTATAAAAATCAAACAGACACTTATAATATTACGCTTCCCTTTGTGGAAGACACACGCTTGCTGATTCACACATAAAACTTTTTTCTCAATGTCACTTATCAAATCCATTTCAGGTATCCGAGGTACTATCGGAGGTCGTCCGGGCGACGGACTCAGCCCACTGGACATAGTAAAGTTCACCGCTGCCTACGCACGGTTTATCAAAGAAAACACCACCCGCAAATCAAACGTGATTGTGGTAGGCCGCGACGCACGTCTGTCAGGCGCAATGGTATCCGACCTTGTTACCGCCACACTTGCAGGAATGGGGTTTGACGTAGTGAACATCGGTCTTGCATCCACCCCCACAACAGAGATCGCTGTTGTTATGGAAAAGGCTTGCGGAGGTATTATCCTCACCGCATCCCACAACCCCATGCAGTGGAACGCCCTCAAACTTCTCAATGAGAACGGCGAATTTCTCAACGATGCCCAGGGCAAACAGGTGCTCGCCTATGCAGCCGACGATGACTATACTTTCGCTACCGTCGACAAACTCGGGCACGTCTACACAAACGACACATACACACGCCGCCACATCGAGCAGGTGCTTGACCTCAAACTCGTCGACACAGAAGCCATCCGCAAAGCCAACTTCACTGTCGCCGTCGATGCCGTAAACTCCGTAGGAGGAGTGATCATCCCGCAACTTCTCCGCGCCCTCGGTGTAGAAAACATAATAGAACTCAACTGCGAGGCCAACGGCAAGTTTGCCCACACCCCGGAGCCTATTCCCGAAAATCTCACACAGATAGCCGACCTCATGCGTGAAGGCCGTGCCGATGTGGGCTTCGTAGTCGATCCCGATGTCGATCGTCTAGCCATCGTGATGGAAAACGGTGAGATGTTCGTAGAAGAATACACCCTCGTGGCAGTAGCCGACTATGTGCTTTCTCACACTCCCGGCGCCACCGTTAGCAACCTCAGCTCCTCACGTGCTCTACGCGATGTGACCAACGCACACGGATGCACATATTCTGCAGCCGCTGTAGGTGAGGTCAACGTAGTCACCAAGATGAAAGAGACCGGAGCCGTGATCGGCGGCGAGGGCAACGGCGGTGTAATCTACCCCGAAGCACACTACGGACGCGACGCACTCGTAGGCGTAGCCCTCTTCCTCACGCTCATGGCCAAGAGTGGAAAGAAGGTCACTGAGCTTAAAGCCGGATATCCACAGTATGCCATCGCGAAAAACAAGATCGAGCTCACTCCCGACATCAATGTCGATGCCATCCTCGAAGCCATGAAAGAGAAATACTCTTCCGAAAAGATCACCGATATCGACGGTGTGAAGATCGACTTCGCCGACAGCTGGGTACACCTGCGCAAATCAAATACAGAGCCGATCATCCGCATCTACGCAGAGGCTCCTACCATGGATCAGGCAAATGCGCTCGCCCTCGACATCAAAAACGTGATGGCAAGTCTTGCCTGATAGCGATTTACCATGAGGCCGCCAGCAAGAAGCCTCATCACAAGTAAGTTAAATAGCTGCATAAGCTTTTAAAATACAACAATACGTATTCCACCACCATATGGAGCACATTGACGATACAAACCTATCTGGAGCGCCCGGCATAACAAAATATGTCGGGCGCCCCACTGATATTACCTCCTGTAGCGAAGCCGAGACACTGGTCTACGACTTCCTCGACCGAATAGGAGTAAACTACACCACCCTATGCCATCCGGCGGCCTTCACAATGGAGGAGTGCGAGAATGTAAGGAAAAACATCGGAGCGCCGGTATTCAAAAATCTGTTTCTCACCAACCGGCAGCAGACAGATTATTACCTCCTGATGATTCCCGCCGACAAGCCGTTCAAGACCAAGTATCTCTCATCGCAGCTCGGATGCGCGCGTCTGTCGTTCGCATCTGCCGAAGCAATGATGGAGATGCTTCACATCATGCCGGGAGCGGTATCACCGCTGGGACTCATCCACGACACATCGCATCGCGTGCGCCTCATTGTCGATCGCGATCTTGCCGGAGTCGACCTCTATGCATGTCATCCATGTGTCAACACGGCATCAATAGCATTGTCCCTATCCGATCTTCTGGAAAAAGTAATCCCGGCTACCGGCCACACCCATACATGGGTCACACTCCCGACTGAGGTGGAATAGACTCGGATTTATCACATCTGTCAAATGTAATCTTCAGCGCCTCCGTAGAGCGTGCCGTAAGGGTCATATGGCGCGATGTACGCAATCCCACCACCCATACTATCTGTCCGCCGGCCGTCACTATCCATGCTCTCTCTTTATCGTCGGGAGAATAGTGTGCATCCGAAAAAAGATCGCTTACAAGACGTGTGCCCGACATGCCGAATGGAGCTACCCGGTCGGCAATACGCCATCGGCGCACAACGATACTTCTGCCGGCAAGCTTCGCCATATCAAGGTAAAGCGTGTTGCCGCTCCTGTCGTATACCACCTCGGAGGCTGCAATTCGCTCTATGGTAAAACCCTCGGGCCATGTCGAGGCATCATCAACAGCAAGAGTATACGACTCAACACCAGCCGTCAAAGCTACCTTGCACGACCGCACTGTAAGTATGCCACGGTGCATTATACCCACATAATCTCCGGCAAAAAATCTACGGCTTCCAGCCGCAGAAGCCGCATCGATGATATCCTTACACTGCATGCCGTTAAATCCATAACCTCGCAGCAACTCATAAAGCAGCGTTACGGCATTACTGATCCCTGCGGCCAGTCCTCTCACATCAATCTCTCCGTACTTGCCCCTATATGCTGCGGCACATTTTTCCACCATCTCCTGATACAGATTCAGATTGGAGGTCAGATTGTGCACCGAACGGGTCAAGGTAGTATTGGCATCCGGGAAATATGCGCGTATGGCCGGAAGAAGCACATTGCGCAGACGGTTGCGCTTCACATCATTGAGCAGATTGGTAGAGTCGGTCACGTAGGTCAGTCCCTTGTCGGCAAGATAGTCGAGCACCTCACGGCGCGTCACATCAAGCAAAGGGCGCACTACGATACCATTCCGAGGCTTGATGCCGGTAAGGCCGGTCAGCCCCGTGCCGCGAAGCATATTCAGGAACACAGTCTCCACATTATCATCATTGTGGTGCCCAACTGCCACAGATATATTCCCATTCGATCTGGAAAGTTCCGCAAACCACTCGTAACGCAACTCACGGCATCCCATCTCAAGCGAGACTCCACGACCGGCAGAATAAGTAGAAGCATCGAAATGCTTCTCCACATACACAGCTCCATGGCGACGTGCCATATCCTCGGCATGAATGCGGTCGCGCTCCGACTCCTCGCCACGCAGATGATAATCGCAATGAGCGGCGATACAATGGTAGCCCAGAGCTGTCATCACCGACAGCAACGCCACAGAATCAGCGCCACCACTCAGAGCCACAATCACCCGGCCATCATCCCCCATCAGCGAATGACTCTCTATAGTGTGCTCTACTTTTTCCTCAAATGGATGTTTCATGAGGTCAAAGGTAGCAAAACTACATGAAAAAGCGTATCTTTGTAAGTAACTTTCCCAACACTATCGGAAGAATAAGATAATGAACTGATTTAAACTTATTGCAAATTAACATTTCGAGGGTGATTTCAGAGCGGTTTTGAGCTTTTTGAGGAAGCGATGGGGCTCCATCGTGACCGAATAGAGACTAAATCGACTGAAAGCCGTCAGAAAGGTCA
>CANPDS010000238.1 GCA_947573015.1 uncultured Muribaculum sp. | reverse complement strand
CTCTGCTCTATACCGTGGGGCATGCCAGACACACAGGAAGCCAACGCAGCATCACCCTCCATCCCGACACGTTCAACAAGACCCTACCCGGCGACGACATCGAGGCACCGGGCACAGGATCTACCGACTGGACCGGATACACACCCAACCTGCTGAAAAGCTCCGACACCGTGCACGACACTGTAAGCTACGAGACCGCATCCTATACAATCATGGATCAATACGTCCCGGCCCAAGGCGACCAGCTCACCGTCACCATATGGGGCAAGCTCGGCGAAGGCAAAGGGGAGTTCGGCGCCTATACCGATGGCGGATGGGTACCGTTTGTCCACCTGACAGAAATTGCCGATGGAGTTTATAGCGCATCCGGCACGTGGAACACAACCAATAGCGGTCATACTGCCGATGGTAAGCTCCATATCTTCGCACTTTCGCAGCTACCCGACAACATAGCCTCACGCATCGACCGCATCAAGCTCGAGCTGGGTAAGAACGACAACCCCGTGTGGACCCCATGCTCCGATGATATAGATGATGACGAACTTCGTGAGCGTGTTAAGTGGCGCGAATTGCCTCTGCTCGCTGCCGGACGCAACATACAGCTCGCCACAACCGAATAACCACCACTCAACAAAATATCAATATGCTTAAGATAGAAAACAACCAGATCATAGCCACCGAAGGCTACCTCCACCGCATCGGATCAGCAGAATACCCACAAATCCGACGCGCCATACTCATGCCGGGTCAGACCATCAACCTCTACGAAGAGGTGATGGAACTCCCCCTCTACACCAAAGCCGAGTACGACGCCAAAGTGTCGGAACTGATTCGCGCGAAGTACAGTGCGGATGAAGAGTTCGCCCTCCAGCGCAAGATGATCGACGCGCTCCTCAACCCCGAACCGGTGACACTCGACGAGGATGGTGAGCCAACGGCTGAGCCGAAGGCCGTCAGCGAATACCGCGCCTATACGGCCTATGCCGAGCGGTGCAAGCTCGATGCTCCTGCCGCAATAATCGCTGACCACGAGGCCGAGGAGGCACGCCGCCGAGAGATCGAGGCGGAAGAGGAGCAGCGCCTGATGGAGAGTGATATGCAGGATCCGATTGAGGAGGCTCAACCGGAGAGCGCGGAGTCAACAACCGATTAATTGCACATCAATCATGAAGTACTTCACCATCCCCGAGCTCACACGCTCCGACACAGCCACCCGGCACGGTATCGACAACACCCCCGGTCCTGCCGAGACAGCCAACCTCACAGCCCTCGCCGACAACATCCTCGACCCTCTGCGCGAGGCCTGGGGCCGACCCATCGCCGTCAACTCCGGCTACCGCTCTCCGGCGCTGAACAAGGCGGTGGGCGGTGTGGCCACCTCACAGCACCTCACCGGCCATGCCGCCGACATCACCACGGGCAATGTGGTTGACAACCGCCGCCTCTTCGAACTCGCCCAACGCCTCGGCCTCCCCTTCGACCAGCTCATCGACGAGAGCAATTTCACCTGGATCCACATCTCCTACGACCCACGGCGCAACCGCCGCCAAATACTGAAACTATGACGAGAGTAAACTATAAATCCGATTTCGACTTCCTGATCACACCGCGTCTGGCCGGTGCTGATCCGGAAGCCGCGCCCGAGTTTCCGGCATTCGACTGGGTGGCCACCATATACACCACCTCGCCCCGGTGCGCCTACACAGCCTCCTCCATCGGCGGCAAGCTTACCAACTGCTTCGATGACAACGGCCGCATACACATCGTGGTCGATAGCCATGCACTGGCCTGCGGACGCGTCAATGTGGAGTTCAAGGCACTGATCCCTGACGTGATCTTTCCCGACGGCACGCGCGACACCTACCGTATCGACCCCGTCGACATCGAGCTGGTGCCCGGCAACGGTGACGAACCCTCCGACGTGGAGATCTCCACCGTGCTCCCCATCATCAAAGGCGATCCGGGTAAGGATTTCACATACGATGACTTCACCCCTGAACAGCTCGACGACCTGCGCCGTCCCGCCACCGAAGCTGCCGCATGTGCCGACACGGCCACACAGGAGGCCAAGGCTGCTGCCAATGAAGCCGCTGCCGCCGCACAGTCGGCCAACAGTGCCGCCGCCATGGCCACCCGTGTCAACGACCTCTGGGAGGCCAACGAGCGCACGCGTCAGGCGCAGGAGACGGAGCGTCAGACCGAAGAGCAGCAGCGCCGCAACGCCGAGGCCGAACGCGCCGATGCGGCCACTCTGGCTGATAATGCCGAGAAGCTGCGCCAACAGGCCGAGACCATCCGCACACGTCAGGAGACGGCCCGCCAATCCGCTGAGCAGCTTCGCGCCGGAGCCGAGAATCTGCGCATCTCTGAGGAGGAGGCACGCATCGAAGCCGAGACCGCGAGGGCGCTCGCTGAACAGAAGCGAGAGGCTGCTGAACAGCATCGCACCTCCGGCGAACAGCAACGCTCAGAGGCCGAGGCATTGCGCGTCGAAGCCGACAGCCGGCGGGCCGACAACGAGACCTCCCGTCAGCTCATGGAACAGAAGCGTGTGGCTGCCGAAGAGCAGCGCGCCGCCGAGTTCGCCGGATTCCGCGATACCCTCGATGCCAAGCTCGACTCCGCCGACCTCCGCCCGATCCCTGCCGACTTCATCCGCGACCTCTGGAACTCGTCCAAATAATCTCATGCGCATGGATACGTCTATATTACTAACGGTTCTCGGCACCATAGGCGGTGTCGAGGGCCTAATACAATTGCTAAAATGGTGGTATTCCCGTAAAGCGACCGCACGCCAAGTCAATGCCGCCGCACTCTCTGCCGAGATCGAAAACATACGCAAATATATTGACTGGCTGGAGAAGCGGTTAGGTGAGCGCGATGCTAAGATTGATGCTCTATATCTGGAACTGCGTGCAGAGCAGAATGCCAAATTAGAAACACTGCACACCCTGCATGAAGCCGAACTAAAATTAAAGGAGGCAGAGATCAAAAAATGTCATAAGCACGGGTGTGCAGACCGTATTCCACCAAGTGATTATTAACCTAATAGATGATGAGATGATACGATTTTTACATGTAATATTAGTTACTTATATAACCTTGATTCTATTATCATGCAAAAGCAAACAGTCCATTGTGACTGAAAGCGATGCATCCTCATCGATTACAGACACAACAAAGATATTAGCTTACATCAATACCTATTCCGCACTTACCATCGACACAACTAAGACAGATACCACCTATGAGGGTGTAGGAGTTATCGAGTTTGTCGAGGGCGGCGGCAAAGTAAGTATTGACAGTGCAGGTAACGTAACCTTTGAGGGTGTAAAGAATATCAAAGGCCAACACAAAGGTAGTATCGCACAGAATAAGGGCCTAACCCAAAAAGCCGAGGAAGCCGCCGGACACCGTGAGCAGCTTAACGGTGTGACTGCCGGCCAAACCCAGCACGAGAAACGCATTGAGGAAAAAGCCCCGGCGCAGAAATGGTACGAAACAGCCTTAGCCCGGTTAGGGCTGGGCGTATGTATCTCCGCTCTTCTATGGCTACTCTTTCTCTACCTTAAACGAAAGAGATAATCCCCTACTCTTTCAATCTTACAAAATCGAAAAAAAATCAATCTGCATATTTTAAATGCGCTTTGGTAGTCAGTAGTCAAATAGTAGTCAAATGCATAAATATTTATTTGATTAATTAACTAATTATCAACAATATAACCACTTTGCCACTCTCCCCCAACCGGGATCACACAAGGGTCACTTTTCAGTGACCCTTTTTCATGTCTGTAAGTGACTGATGAGCAAGTGTTAGTGATTTTATAAAATCTTGATTTATAAAGATTTAGTACAAATCACATTTCCTACTGATAGCCAAAGTTAGCATTTATCAGTTCGGAATTAGCACATTATCTTTGGTACAAATTTCGTGGATGTACCACAAAA
>CANPDS010000237.1 GCA_947573015.1 uncultured Muribaculum sp. | reverse complement strand
ATCCTGCTCCGTCCGAAAGTATCGGACAAAGATCTTACAGAAGCAGTAAACCGTCTTGACACAGTACGTCAGGAAATCCTTGCCGAGAAGTTCACATTCGAGGATGCTGTACCTTACGTATCACAGGACAAGGATACCCACAACAACCGTGGCCAGATGGTAAATCAGGAAGACAACACTACACGCTTCGAGATGGGCCAGCTACCTCAGGAGGTAAGCCGCGTGGTGGCTGACATGAGCGTTGGCGAAATCTCCAAGCCATTCATCATGAAGGATCCAAAACGCAACCGCGACATTGTGGCAATGGTGAAACTCAGCAACCGCATTCAGGGCCACCGCGCCAATATGAGCGACGACTATCAGCTCATCAAGGATCTCTACGAAGCCTCGGCTAAAGAAGATATCGTAAAAAAATGGGTTGAGAAGAAAATCGCCGACACATATGTAAAGATCGAAGACGGATGGCGCGACTGCGAATTCAAGCATAAAGGTTGGATAAAGAAAGGCTCTGTTGCAGCCAAGACATCCGACACCGAACCGTCAGCATCTTTAGATGCCGACGAAAATCAGTGATTTGCGCATACATTCTTTCTGTGGATTACTGACAACCTTCTACAGTGAAACCTTTTATGAACGAACGAACGAGTTCAGACACGGATACAGGACGTAAGAATGAGCATTCAGGCGGTAGAGCCAGTTCCGGACGTTGGGCTGTGGCTTGTCTGTTGGCACTCGCAGTGCCTGCATTGCTGTCAGGACACCCCGATGCCCCGAAGTCGCCGGCAACCGAATTACCCGAAGTAAATCCGCCTAAACGTTATGAAATAAAGCCCACAGTACCAACCACCGACCGCCATACTCCAGGTAAAGTTTTTCTGGAACGTGCCGACAGGCTCTGGACTGATGACCGCCAGGATACAGTTGCCTACCAGATACTTGTAGGAAATGTACAGTTTCGCAAAGACGACATGTTCATGTACTGCGACAGCGCACATTTCTATGATCAGGAGGGTAGTTTCGATGCGTTCGGGCATGTGAGAATGGAGCAAGGCGACACCCTTTTTGTATATGCCGACGAACTCAACTACAACAATCCTCAGGAAATGGCCATATTCTATGGCAATGGCATTCAGAAAGTGCGTCTTATCAACCGGGAAGTAGAACTTTCAACCGATGTGTTCAACTACGACCTCGGTCAAGACCTCGGTTACTACACCAACAACGGCACGTTGTCCGACACTGCAAATGTGCTCACTTCTGTATATGGCGAATACAGTCCATCCACCAAAGACGCACAGTTCCGCATCGATGTAGTGCTGAAAGACAAAGCTGGACAAGACTTCACCCTCACTACCGAAGAACTGCTTTACAACACCGACAATCACATAGCACAGATCGTAAGCCCGTCTGTGATTACTACTGACAGCGCCACCGTATATTCAAGCAACGGCATGTACAACACGGAGGCCGACACCACGCGCCTCTTCGACCGCTCACTGATAAAGACACGACGTGGCAACACCCTCACCGGCGACACATTGTTCTACAACAAAGCGACAGGATTCGGAGAAGCCTGGGGCAACATGGTGCTAACCGACTCGGCGCGCCAGTCGGCTCTCGAAGGGGGGTATGGATGCTATTTTGAGAAGGAGGACAGCTCATTCGCCACTATCCGTGCCCGGCTGCTTGAATACAGCAAGAAGGATACACTATATCTACATGGCGACACCATACGCACCTACGTAATGCGAAGCGACAGTGATTCGACCCATATCATGACAGCATATCCCAAGGTACGCTTCTGGCGTATAGATATGCAGGGACTATGCGACTCGCTGAGCGTGGTAGAGCGCGATTCGATCATGTATATGCACCGTCATCCCATAGTATGGAGCGGCGAACGTCAGGTGTTCGGCAATGTAATCCAAGTGCACTTCAACGACTCCACCGTCGACTGGGCGCGATTACCGGAATTCGGATTTGTTGCCGAGCATATCGACGAGGAATTCTACAACCAGCTCACCGGCACCGAGATGCTTGCATATTTCGAAAACGGCTCACTTACCCAACTTGATGTCAGCGGAAATGTGCAGGATATCATGCTACCGCAGGAAAACGACTCTACATATAATAAGATAATATCTTCGGAGAGCAGTTTCCTGACTGCGATGTTCAATGAAAACACCCTCACAAAGCTAACAATGTGGCCGGAGGTCACTGGTACGGTCACACCGCTATATCTTGCAAAGAAATCCATATACTATCTGCCGCAATTCAAATGGTATGAAGCGCTTCGTCCAAAAGACAAGGATGATATATTTAATGTGCCCCCTGAGATGGAAGCGCTGCTGCAGGAGCCTGATCCTGGCATAAGACGACGGCGTATAGAATGACACCTGCTTGATCAGGCTTCATATTAAAGATATGTTAGATCCAGAGACCGAACTTTTTTCAAAAAAAATAGCTGTATACCAATAATTATTTAAGAGAAAATCTGCAAAATGTTTTCAAACAAGATCGCCCCCACTCCAATGACCACGGAATCTCCGTTACGCATAGGCGCAGGCAAAGCGCTTGCGCTTTTCATATTTTGCTGGATATTCGCATGGGCACTTGGCCTTGTAGCGATAGGCTTGATCGGAGGGGCCTCTATCGAGCGCCTGCGCTGGGCCATTGTAATGCAGGATCTAATAATATTCATGCTCCCGGTAGCCATTACGGCAATGATTGCAGCATGGCATCCATGGAGATTCATCGGTATCGCCGCAAAACCGGGCTGGTTTGGTGTGGTCAGCACAATATTCACACTTCTTATCGCTATTCCGGCAATGAACTGTGTAGTAGCGTGGAACAACGATATTCATTTTCCAGAATCGCTTGCTCAGCTCGAGAGCGTACTGCGTACATATGAAGCCACCGCCTCAGCAATGATAGAGGGTCTGCTTGGTGACGGCACCATAACTGATCTGATTGTATCTGTACTCGTGATCGGAATTCTTACAGGAATTGCCGAGGAATGGTTTTTCCGTGGGGGTCTGCAATCAATACTCATGCGCAAATTCGGTAATCCTCACGTCGCAATATGGGTTACAGCCATTGTGTTCAGCGCCATCCACATGCAGTTCTTTGGATTCTTCCCTCGAATGCTGCTCGGAGCATTTTTTGGATATCTTTATTGGTGGAGCGGTTCGCTATGGCTTGCCGTCATAGCCCATGCTTTCAATAATTCCCTTGTGGTACTTGACATGTGGCTTACTCGCAAAGGTGTTGAAATGATGTCGCTCAACGACATTGGATCGGCTGAAGGATGGGGACATGCAACGCTTGCAGTGATCAGCGCGGTACTTGCTTTTATATCCGTATGGTATATGTGGCGCCACCTCCCACGCTTTGCCCATGACAGTAAGACCGCTGACAATTAAACACCCCACACAATCCAACATTTCAGCAACAATTACACATATGTTTTAAAACAGAGTTCTCCAAAACTTTTCACAACAAGTACCATATCAGACTTTTAAAATTTCAACACATGGCAAAAGTTTTCCAAAACGAAAACTTTTGCCATTTTATTTATCGCAGAAGTTGCAAAAACAACAAGACTTTTCTAACTTTGCAGAAGTAAAAATTACTGCATTTGTCGAACGTCTTGTTAACCTCAAAATAAAAAATGATACAAACAGTAGTCAAGCGTGACGGACGCGTTGTCGGGTACAACGATGAAAAGATCAAGGCCGCTATCCGCAAGGCCATGATCCAGACTGAAATGGGTGAGGATGAAAGCCTCATAATGAAAATCACCGACCGCATAAGCATGACGGGCAATGACCGCATGACTGTGGAGGAGATTCAGGACCGCGTGGAGTTCGAGCTGATGAAGAGCCCTCGTAAAGAGGTAGCCAAACGCTATATCGCCTACCGCGATCAGCGCAACATCGCACGCCGCGCCAAGACACGCGACATGTTCCTTGAGATAATCGAGGCAAAAAATAACGATATAACACGCGAGAATGCCAACA
>CANPDS010000236.1 GCA_947573015.1 uncultured Muribaculum sp. | reverse complement strand
CATACGGTATCAGTGTGCGCTGCGGTCGCTGGGAAGTACCCGGACGGCCCATGGTGGTGCTCGTTAAATTTGACGGTTTATATGAGGTAAAAGATGCGTTCTACGGACGTATGTGGGATCTGTACCATGTTGACTCCCTTCATGCTTACGGCGACTACGATGAGGCATGTGCCTTCTCTCATGCTGCAGGCATCGTAATTGAGAGCATCTGCGATTTTATGGGTATACGTGATAAAAACGTCATCGCCCACTTCGATGAATGGACAACTGCCATGGGACTTCTGTATATAAAGGATGTACTCCCGTCGGTAGGCACTATATTCACCACTCATGCCACCTGCATAGGCCGCAGTATCTGCGGAAACGGCAAACCGCTTTACGACTATCTGCGCGCATACAACGGCGATCAGATGGCACGTGAGCTAAACATGGAGTCAAAGCACTCTCTTGAGAAAGCTGCAGCACATCAGGCCGACTGCTTCACAACAGTAAGCGATATCACCGCAATTGAATGCGAGCAACTTCTGCAACGCCGTCCGTTGGTAACTCCCAATGGATTCGAACAGAATTTCGTACCAAACAAAGGAAAATTCCCCAAAGCCCGCGAAGCAGCCCGCGGAGTGCTTCTCAATGCAGCCTCCTCCCTGCTTGGCCGCAAACTTCCTGACGACACCTTTATAATAGCTACCTCAGGACGCTGCGAATATCGCAATAAAGGTATCGATCTATATCTCGATGCAATCGCCCGTCTGCGCGATCTTAAGCCATCCCGAACAATCGTGGCTTTTGTAATGGTTCCAGCCTGGAGCCGAGAGGCACGCGCGGACCTCATGCATACACTCCCGGCAAAGCGCAAGACGCGTCTGCCCGATCCAGTGATCACCCATACGCTCAACAATCCGGATTCAGATCCGATTATCAACCGTATACACCAAATTGGATTTGCCAATGAGAAAACCGATAAAGTAAATGTGATATATGTTCCATGCTACCTTAACGGCGCTGACGGCATATTCAACACCACTTACTATGACTTGCTGATCGGAATGGATGCCACAGTATTCCCCTCATATTATGAACCGTGGGGATATACACCTCTCGAAAGTGTAGCATTTGGCGTACCGACAGTGACCACGACATTATCAGGCTTCGGACAGTGGGTGCTTGCCACTGAAGACAACACATTTGATGAATGTGGTGTTAATGTCATAGCACGTGGTGACTTCAACTACGATGAAGTGGCCGACCGCATCGCCCGCTCCCTACAGTACCTCGTTTCTGCCGACCAGCAGCAATCGACTCTTATCCGTAGCCGTGCCATGCATCTTGCATCGCTCGCAGCATGGAGCTACTTCATCGAGTATTATGTGGATGCATTCCGCATGGCTCTTGACAGCGCCCACACACGCGAATATAAAGGCAACTGATAAAAACAGAGGAGGACACACAACATCAATAATCCGAATATCCTCTACATACAGAAATATTTGTTAAATTTTAAAACTCTATTCACTTTTTAATATATGAAACTTCAAGTAAGCAACACAAACGCACCCGTATGGCGCGACATTATGGTGAAATGCGATCTTCCCGCGAAACTCAAACCGCTGGAAGTGCTTTCACGCAATCTCTGGTGGGTATGGAACAGCGAAGGAAAGTCACTCTTCCGCGACCTTAACCCTGACCTCTGGCGTGCCGTCGGTGAAAATCCAGTAATGCTCCTACAGCGTCTTGGTTTTGAACGCATGCAGGAAATCCTAAAGGATGCCAAGCTTATGGAACGTATCGACAAAGTGTATGCCGATTTCAAGGCCTACATGAAGGTTCCAATGCGCAAGGACATTCCTTCGGTAAGCTATTTCTCAATGGAGTACGGTCTGTGCAATGCTCTAAAAATATACTCCGGTGGCCTCGGTGTGCTCGCCGGTGACTATATTAAGGAAGCTTCCGACAGCTGTGTCAACATGACTGCTGTCGGTTTCCTGTACCGCTATGGTTATTTCACCCAGACACTGTCTGTAGATGGTCAGCAGATAGCCAACTACGAGCCTCAGGACTTCAACCAGCTGCCTCTTGAGCAGGTGCTTGATGCAGATGGCAAGCCTGCCATCCTTGAGGTGCCTTTCCCCGGCCGCATTGTCTACAGCCACATATGGCGAGTAAACGTAGGTCGTATGTGTCTATATCTGATGGACACCGACTTTGACATGAATTCTGAGTTTGACCGCCAGATAACTCATCAGCTCTATGGTGGTGACTGGGAAAACCGCATCAAGCAGGAATATCTGCTCGGAATCGGCGGTGTGCTCATGCTCAAAAAGCTCGGCATCAAGAGTGATCTATATCATTGCAACGAAGGTCACGCAGCACTTCTCAACCTTCAGCGTCTCGTAGACTATGTACAGGACGAGCATCTTGACTTCAACACGGCTCTTGAGGTTGTGCGTGCATCAAGCCTCTATACAGTACATACACCCGTGCCGGCCGGACATGACTACTTCGACGAAGGACTCTTCGGAAAATACATGGGTGAGTTCCCACAGAAACTCGGTATCTCATGGAGCGACCTCATGAACATGGGACGCGAGAATCCCGATTCTCCCGAACGATTCTCAATGAGTGTATTCGCCCTCAACACCTGTCAGGAAGCCAACGGCGTAAGTTGGCTCCACGGCGAGGTATCCAAGAAGATGTTTGCCGGAATCTGGAAAGGCTATAATTGGGCCGAAAGCCATGTTGGCTATGTAACCAATGGTGTACACATGCCCACTTGGGCCGCTTCAGAATGGAAAGCTCTCTATGAAGAAAAATTCGGAACAGAGTTCTTCCAGCACCAGAGCGATACAAAATACTGGGAAAAGATCTACGATGTATCCGACAAGACCATTTGGGATCTCCGCACCACGATGAAAAACAAATTCATCGACTTCGTGCGCCGCGACTTCAAGGAAAAGTGGCTCAAGAATGCCGGCGACCCGACTCAGGTAATGTCGATCACAGAGAAGATCAACCCCAACGCGCTTATCATAGGCTTTGCCCGCCGCTTCGCCACATATAAGCGTGCCCACCTGCTCTTCTCCAACCTCGACCGTCTGGCTGCTATCGTAAACAACCCCGACCGTCCCGTACAGTTCGTAGTCTCAGGCAAGGCCCATCCTGCCGACGGTGCCGGTCAAGGCCTGATCAAGCGTATAGTAGAGATCTCGCGCATGCCTCAGTTCCTCGGCAAGATTATTTTCCTTGAGAACTACGACATGATCGTTGCCAAGCGTCTCGTTAGCGGTGTCGACATCTGGCTCAATACCCCTACCCGTCCTCTCGAAGCATCCGGCACATCAGGCGAGAAAGCCGAGATGAACGGCGTGCTCAACTTCTCAGTGCTCGACGGATGGTGGCTCACCGACAAGCGCACATTCACCGATCAGGGTCAGCAGGACAAACTCGAGGCAGAGGTAATATACACTATGCTCGAAAAGCAGATTATTCCCCTCTACTTCGAAAACCGCAAGGGTGGTTTCTCTTCAGAATGGGTGAAATACATCAAAAATTCAGTGGCCAAAATCGCTCCCCACTTCACCATGAAGCGCATGATCGACGACTATATCGAGCGATTCTATGAAAAGGAAGCCAAGCGCTACAAGAAACTTTCAGCCCACGACTTTGCTGAGGCAAAAGAGATCGCCGCATGGAAAGAAAAAGTTGCACAGGCATGGCCCGGTGTACACGCAGTGTCTGTTGAAGAGCACAATGCAGAACCCGGAAATGCCAAAGCAGGCGAACCTTTCACCACCACCATCAAACTTGACACCAACGGTATCGGAAAGGATCTTGGCGTAGAGTGTGTGATCTACAAAGTTGAGGATGGCGAAGAGAAGTATGACAGCCGCGAAGAGTTCAAACTCACCGCAGAGGAAGGCAACATCTTCACCTACGAACTTAAGACCAAGCTACGCGAGGCAGGTACATTCCGCTACGCCTATCGCGTATATCCCAAGAACGCAGCTCTCCCTCACCGTCAGGACTTTGCTTACGTGCTCTGGGTATAATCCACATAGCATTAAAGCCA
>CANPDS010000235.1 GCA_947573015.1 uncultured Muribaculum sp. | reverse complement strand
CCAGGGAAATCATTAATGATAAAGTGGATATGCATGATCTTTATCCGGTCATACGGCCTGCCAGTATCGGGCATATATCCGAATTGAGCAAGCTTCCGCTTGATAGGATTACTTCAGACTATGATCCGCTTACCGGTAATCTGCTTTCAAGATTCCGGAATGGTGTGACAGAAACATTCGGATATGATAATCTTGACCGCTTGGTGTCTATTGACAATGGTTCGGATGAGATAATTGCCATATCATATGCTCCCAATGGAAATATCCTGTCAAAGACAGGAGTGGGGAATTATGCATATGGTCTGCGCCCTCATGCGGTGTTGTCCGTTGATAATTCATCCGGTCTGATACCATCGGAGGCTCTGATCACTAAATTTAACTCTTTTGGAAAAATTCAGTCGATTGAGGATGAAAGCAATGGATGCATTATGGATTTTGCCTATGGGCCTGATTTGCAACGGTGGCACACTGCCTTGTCGAAAGATGGGGAAGACGTGAGGACAACCATTTATGCAAAAAACTATGAGAAAGTCACAGAGAATGGAGTGACACGTGAGTATTATTATCTCGACGGGTCTGCGATAGTGATTAAGGAGAACGGGGAGTTCAAGCCATACATAGCATTCACCGACAATCTGGGAAGCATATTGTCGGTTTATGATCGGGGAGGCCGGAAAGCCTTTTCCGCGACATACGATGCGTGGGGAGAGCAGACCGTTGAGATTAATTCCATAGGATTGAAGCGTGGCTATACGGGTCATGAGATGCTCGATGAGTTTGGGATAATCAATATGAACGGTAGGCTTTATGACCCACTTCTCGGTCGGTTCTTCAGTCCCGATCCGTATGTGCAGTTCCCGGGCTTCACCCAGAGCTACAACCGCTACAGCTATTGCTTGAACAATCCGCTGAAGTACACCGATCCTACCGGCGAACTGAGCGTTTTTGCAGCTTTTGCAATTTTCAATGTCGGCAACAGCATGATGCGAGCCGCATTTAATGGGGAGAGCGTGTTTAAGGCCGGTGCGTTGAGTCTTGCCTCATCTGCCGCTTCGTTCGGTATCGGGCAGTTGTTCGGTGCAGCCGGAGGTATCGGCAAGGAAGTTGCCAGAGCGGCCGCACATGGTCTGTCGGGCGGTGTGTTCAGTTTGTTGAGTGGAGGCAGTTTCGGCAGCGGAGCAGCCTCAGGCGCGATAGCCTCCGGTGTAGGATCGTTTGCTCAGAGCGTTGCCATTAGTCCGGTGATGATGGTCGCTACCTCAGCCGCTATCGGTGGGGTTGCAGCATGGGCCACTGGAGGCGATTTCCTCAAAGGTGCGCTGATGGGCCTTAAAATAGGCCTTTTCAACCACTCCATGCACGACTATGCACCGGTCCAGACAGCCTACCGTGTAAATGATGCTGACAATCTTGCCGCTGACCTGCCAGAGGTGGAGTTTGTGGCTAATAGAGATACGCCTTTGACTATTGTGGCAAACTTTGTGAATATTGCAGATACAATAAATACTTCTGTAAATAGTTTTGGACTTTCTTTAGAAAATTATAGTGGTAATTCAACTGTTGGTAGTAATGGATCATTATATTTCCATAAGGCAGGAGAGCGATACTTTTATGGTAATCAATACGTAAAGACTGTTAGGCTTGATTATATTGGTAAGAATATAGTAACTAAAACAAAAACAACTGGAAACGTATTGGGATTTATTCAGGTAGGAGAAGGAATTTATAAAGACTACTTGGATTATCAAGGACAAGGATCCACATTGGGATATAATACGGTTCGTGCTGCCGGGGTATGGGGTGCAAGTATAGCTGGTGCTAAGATTGGAGTGTCAATTGGCTGTGAAATAGGATTTATGTTCGGTGGTATAGGCTCTATTCCCGGAATGATTATTGGTGGAGCAGTAGGAGTGGCATTAGGTGCATATGGCTTTGGTGAAGTAGGTGGTATGTTAGTTGATGGATTATATGGAGTACAATGAAATTAATTATGAAAAGAGATGATATATTATATTTTATGAATGCGGTGCATTACTGCATGTGGCGGAATGACATCAAATTAGATAGAGTATCCCGGAAAATCGTAGATGTAATATTAGCCGTAATCGCACTTTTTATATTTTCAAAAAAAGTAAAAGAACGATTTTATGAACATGTTTATCAACGCAGGCTTGAAGCTGATAAATTTCTACTTGACAAAAGAAATGGAATGTGTGTAGCAACGGCAAGGAGTAGCATGGATACATTCTTTATGCTGTATTCTATGTTCATTTCATTGGTTATGGAAGGTATCTGGATTAAATTGTATGGATGGGTGAATATAATAGTGTTGATATTCGTGATTGGTGTCCCGGCTTTCTTTTGTGTTAATATATTTGATAAGATGATATTCAAGGATAAAAGATATCTAAAATATTTCCGACAATTTGAGAAGGAGGATAAAACGTGGCATCGGAAATGGCATCGCATAACGATAGCGTTCTGTGCCGGAGGTGTGTTGGCTTTTATCGGAGGTATTGCAGTCGCCTTTGAGATTGCAATAGGGTTGGAGAACGTACATTTTCCATTTCTTCCCCCTTGGAATAGATAATGACCATGCGTAGCAATAGATTTGAATATTTTCTGAATGCGGTGCACTATGGCATTTGGTTATATCAAAAAAAGATGGGAGACAAGATAGATCGACAGTGGTCTAGTTTTATTCGCATACTTACAAAATATTTTCCGGAAAAATGGAGAAATAAAATTTTGGCATGTGATGAACTGTCAAAAAAAGAAACTCTGCAATTTTATAATGACAGACAAAACGGGGTACATATCCAATGGGCTACTGCTAAGTTTGGTTTGTTTTATTCCTGTTATCCTGCATTTTTGTCATTTGTGCTTTTGGGGATTTACATAAAAGCAAGTGATCATCTTAATTCCCTGGTTGCGTTATGCTTTCTAAGTATTATACTCATAGCCTATATACCGGCGTATTGGGCGGTGTTTTTGCATGATATATATTTGCAATATTTCAAAAAATTTGAGAAGAACGATGAAGTTTGGCACAAGAAATGGTCGCGTATCACGATGTCATTTTGTGTTGGTGGCGCAGTAATGGCTGTTATGGGGCTTGTTATTGCTACGCTTATACTTCAATGGCAATATATATTCCGATATAAATAACTGATTGAACAATGTTTAGCATATTCTGAACATGAATGAAATAGCTGGCGTAAACACTAAAAATAATAGGTTTGAATATTTTCTGAATGCGGTGCACTATGGCATTTGGATAATAAAAGTATGCATTAGTAAGAAATTGGATATGTTATTTCCTAAAATATTTGTGCCAATAGAGCGACTGATTTTCACAAAAAGATATCAGCAGAAAATCATTGATGGAAGAAGAAAATATAATCAGGCGATAGATGATTTGTTTCATAGTAAAATGAGCGGTCTATGTATAAGAATGGCTGATATTAGTTTTTATACAGCTAATATTTTGTATTTCTCATTCTTATCGTTTGTTTTAAGTGCATTCCGGCTTAAGGTATTCGGGGAAGTTAATAAAATTATTGATTTTATATTGTTTATGTTTCCGATATTAGCCGGTTACATTTTAGCAGATAGGACAGTGTTTTATAAGGATAAGTATCTGAAGTATTTCAGCCAGTTTGAGAAGAAAGATAAGGTATGGCATAGGAAGTGGTGTTTTATCGCTATCGTATTCTCAATAGGTGGTTTTGCGGCATTTATCATCGGTATAGTTACGATGATAGCAATATTAGGTGTATCTTAAGTGTTGGTCTATGATCCAATTTAAGTGTAATAGATTTGAATATTTTCTGAATGCGGTGCACTATTGCATGTGGCGGAATGAAGTAAAGTTTGGTCGGTTTAATGAAAAAATTGCTGATCACATACTGTCTCCGGTAATAAACTTATGTTTTTCTGAAAAATACAAAAAAGATATGAGCAATCATTGACGGATCATAAAGAGAATGACATGATATTTTATGATAAGAAGTCAGGCATGCATATTGGTTGGGCTAATCATTGGTTTGGGTATTTATATTCATGTTATCCATGCTTTATTTC
>CANPDS010000234.1 GCA_947573015.1 uncultured Muribaculum sp. | reverse complement strand
TGTCTTGGAATCACAGCCTGGCATAGGCAGGCAGATACTGTCAGCAAAGTCATCCGGAATTATTCGCCTTTCGTCCCGGGCTGTGCCTGGCGCTACATTGGCAGCCGGCGAAAGAATAGCGGATATAAATGGAGCAGAAATTGCGGGAGGTGATGTAAATGCCATAGCTGCCACTGAACTTGAGGCTGCCAAGAAAGAGCTTGCTCGCATTGAACCTCTGCGCAATGATGGAATAGTCAGCGAAAAGGATTATCAGGCTGCATTAGCTAATGTAAAACGGTTAAAGGCATCATATGCCGGTGTGTCCGTAGGGAGTGTGGTCACTGCCCCTCAAAAATCCATAGTCACACAGGTGCTTGTGACTGATGGCGAATGGGTGGAGGCAGGAGCTCCGATAATGGAAACAACGGCTGACAGCCGATTGCTTTTACGGGTAGATGTTCCTCTTTCCAGACGAGATGTTGTGGCAGAGATTATCGATGCGAATTTCCGAACAGCAGATAGAGATGACGTTAATACTGTGTCTTCATTAGGTGGCAAATTATTGACAGATATGCATGGTTCGTCAGCATCTAACGGAGGGTATATGCCTGTATATTTTTCACTTTCTAATGATGGTACTCTTTCTGCCGGGATGTATGCAGATGTATGGCTTGTTTTATCCTCAGAGAAGGGAAATGTTAAACCTTCAATGATGATCCCTAACACAGCTGTGATAGAAAATGAAGGCGAGTATTTTGCGTATGTTAAAATTGATGATCATGGATATGAGAAACGGCATCTTACCATTGGTGTGAATGATGGTAAGAATATAGAGGTGAAGTCTGGCCTTTCATTCGGTGATAATGTAGTGACAGAAGGAGCTATGATTGTCAAGATGGCTGAGAATAATGGAAAAGTTCCAGAAGGTCATACCCATAATCATTAACTTATCTGCCACATAAAATGCTTAATAAAATTATAAAAGGTTCCCTTGATCACAGCAAGCTTGTTATAATTGCGGCTGCTCTGTTGCTGTTCGGGGGATCTGTCGCTCTACTAAAAGACACATTTGATGTCGATATTTTTCCTGACCTGAATGCCCCTACTGTTGCGATAATGACTGAAGCCGAAGGGCTTGCTCCGGAAGAAGTTGAAAAATTGGTGACATATCCAATTGAAACAGCAATGGGAGGAGCGCCAGGTGTTCGGCGTGTCCGTTCTTCAAGTTCCGCCGGGTTCTCAGTCGTGTGGGTGGAGCACGATTGGGGGGTTGATCCTTATAAGGCAAGACAGGGTATTTCCGAACGTTTGTCGGGAATCGGAGCCAGTTTGCCTGCCGAGGCTGGTATTCCTGTAATGGGACCTCCGACCTCTGTTTTGGGTGAAGTGCTCATCATCGGACTTACAAATGAAGAAGATTCGGTTGTTGAAGGACCTCAATCCATGTTACAACTTAGGACAATTGCCGATCGTGTTTTACGGCCTGCGCTGTTGGCTGTGGAAGGTGTTGCTCAGGTATCCGTACTTGGTGGATCCGAAGAAGAGATCCAGATAAAACTTGATGCTGCAAAAATGCGTCATTTTGGCATTACTCTTGATGATGCTATGGTTGCTTGCGAAGGCATAAACGGGAATGCTTCAGGAGGAAATTTGAGCGATTTCGGCAATGAATATCTGGTAAAAGGAACAGTAGCAACCAATCGGATAGATGAGCTTGGTATGACAGTCGTTAAACTGTCTGATGACAATAATCGTACTCCAATCCTATTGAACGATATTGCGACAATCGAAAGAGGTGGTGCATCTCCTCGAATTGGCGCTGCAGGTGAGAAAGGTCGTGAAGCGGTGCTTATTACTGTAAGCAAGCAAAGTGGTGCATCAACTACACAATTGACAAAGTCGATTGAGAGTAGAATAGCGCAGTTGGCGCAATCCTTGCCCAAATCCATACATATTTCTACTGATATATTCCGGCAGGCCGATTTTATCAACAGTTCAGTAAGCAATCTTCAGCAATCGCTATTTGAAGGAGCCATATTTGTAATAATTGTGCTATTCTTCTTTTTGATGGATGTACGCAGTACTATTGTCTCTGTAGTGGCCATTCCGATGTCGATAATAGTTACAATTATAGTGTTGCATCTAATGGGCCTGACTATAAATACCATGACCTTGGGTGGCATTGCTATTGCAATCGGCTCACTGGTGGATGATGCCATAGTCGATGTAGAGAATGTTTATAAAAGACTGCGTGCCAACCATGCTCTTCCAAAATCCGAACAACGCAATGTCATGAGCGTGGTTTATGATGCATCCAGAGAGGTGCGTATGCCTATATTCAATTCGTCGCTTATAATAATGGCAAGCTTCCTGCCGCTGTTTTTTCTGCATGGTATTGAAGGCCGATTACTTGGCTCGCTTGGAATTGCATTTATTGTAGCACTTCTGGCATCAACCGTTGTTGCATTGACGCTTACCCCGGTTTTGTGTAGCTATCTGTTGAATTCATCGGCTGCACGTAGTGTGGATAAAGATCCTGCTCCAGCCGTATGGTTGAGAAAGATTTATCATAAGGGCCTGCAAAATGCTATGTCACATAAGCGAATGCTTTTATGTGGAGTAGGTGTTTTGTTTGTAGGTGCAATGCTTATTATGGCTACATTAGGTCGCAGTTTTCTGCCTCCATTCAATGAGGGATCATTTACGATCAATATCAGCGCAATGCCGGGGCTGTCTCTCGATGAAAGCGACCGTATCGGACGTATTGCAGAAGAGCTGATAATGGAAGTGCCCGAAATCACTACTGTGGCCCGCAAGACCGGTCGTGCCGAACTTGACGAACATTCTTTGGGCGTTAATGTAAGTGAGATTGAAGCTCCATATAAACTCACCTCACGTAGCCGCTCAGAAGTAGCCGACGAACTGAGGCATAAATTATCGGAGATTCCAGGAGTGAATATCGAGATTGGGCAACCGGTATCTCATAGAATAGATGCTATGTTGTCTGGGACAGAGGCTCAGATCGCTATAAAAATTTTCGGACCGGATCTGGCCAAATTGCATGCAACGGCAACTGATATTTCTCAGGCTATTCATGATGTCAGAGGTATTACAGATGTTGCCGTCGAGCAGCAGGTAGAGAGACCGCATCTTGAAATACGTCCTCGTCGTAATGCCATGGCGTATTATGGCGTTACACCCGGGCAACTTGCCAAATGGGTAAGTGTGAATCTTGCTGGTGCGGAAGTTGGGAAAGTTTATGAGGATGGGATTCCACGCTCTATACGTGTAATGACCTCAGATCGTAGTCGATCTACAATCGAGGGATTGTCATCTCTCACTATTGACACACACAGAGGTCCGGTTCCTGTGACATATGTTGCGGATATTGTGTCAAGTACAGGACCTAACACTATAAACAGAGAGAATATGAACCGGCGTATTGTAGTGTCGGCTAATGTCGCTGACCGCGACTTACGTGGAGCGGTGGAAGATGCACGTAGTGCTATCGATGACAAGGTTACATTGCCAGAAGGATACAATATAGTATATAGTGGTCAATTTGAAAGCGAAGCTGCGGCGACACGCACTCTTGCATTGGCATCAATTGGGGCGTTGCTGCTTATTTTGGTACTTCTGTATATGGAGTTCCATGATATTACAGAATCATTGATCATTCTTGTCAATATGCCGTTGGCAATGATTGGTGGTGTATTGATGCTTAAATTTACATCCGGAGAGTTGAATATTCCAGCGATTATTGGTTTTATCTCATTACTGGGTATAACTACCCGTAATGGAATGTTGTTGATATCACGATATAACTCTTTGGCATCAGATGGGGTTTCATTGCGTGAACGAATCATTAAAGGTAGTACAGATCGATTACTCCCGATAATAATGACAGCACTTACATCTGCATTGGCTCTTACTCCTCTGGCTTTGCGTGGCGGTGATCCTGGAAATGAACTTCAGTCGCCTATGGCAATTGTAATATTAGGAGGGTTGATCACCTCTACATTATTCAATATTTTTATCATACCAATTCTTTATTATTATGCGAAAAAACGCAAATAAATATATATGGCACTTTCGTGCGCTCATCATTGGTTCTGCC
>CANPDS010000233.1 GCA_947573015.1 uncultured Muribaculum sp. | reverse complement strand
AAAGATACGAATAAGTCGAGAGCAATGCCAAATTTATTTGGGCATTGCCGAGCGAAAGTATCTAAGACGAAGTCAACGATACGAATAAGTCGAGAGCAATGCCAAATTTATTTGGGCATTGCCGAGCGAGAGTACTTATAAGTACAGATTGGATCGGCTGGGAAATGGTGGATAGAATTTTGATTGGATATTTGGTGATATTATAAAAATATGTTTACTTTGTGGCGTAAATAATGGATATATGCTATGCAAACAAATAATTGTGTGGCATAATGCTATAATCACTTAAAATTGTTGTTTATGACTGTTAAAGGACGTAAGATCAACGGCGGATGGCTGTTTGTGTTTATTCTGTTATTATCGGTTAGTTTGGTAGGGCTGTTCAGTACATCGCGTGCAGGTTCGTTTGACATGACGAATGATCATCTGTTTGCAAATGTAGCGTGGATGATTACGGCTACAATCTTTGTGCTGATGATGACTCCCGGTCTGTCGTTTTTCTATGGCGGTATGGTGAGGGTGAAGAATGTCATATCCACTATGTTGCAGAGTTTCATCGTGATGGGATTTGTAAGTGTGATATGGGTGGTGTTCGGTTTTAGTCTTTCCTTTGGCAATGATATATGTCATGTGATCGGCAATCCATGCGATTTCTTCATGTTTGATGGGGTGGGGGTTGATAATGTCACTAATCCGGAATCATCCACTCTTACTCAGATCGGACTCGCCACGACCACCATACCGCTGGCTCTGTTCGCTCTGTTTCAGATGAAATTTGCCATCATCACTCCATCGCTTATTACCGGCTCGTTTGCCGAGCGTGTTCACTTCTCTGGTTATCTGTTGTTTATGGTGCTTTGGGTGATCGTGGTTTACTGTCCGCTTGCCCATTGTACATGGCATCCCGAAGGATTGTTTGCTACGATGCATGTCCATGACTTTGCCGGAGGCATCGTGGTGCATGCGGCCTCAGGTATCGCAGCATTGGCCGGAGCGATGTTTCTCGGTCGCCGTACCCCGTCGCAGAAGGCAGCCAAGCCTGCCAATGTGCCCTTCGTGCTTCTTGGTGCGGCACTGCTTTGGCTTGGATGGTTCGGCTTCAATGGTGGTAGCTCGCTTGCGGCCGACGGTGTGGCCGTATCGGCTTTTCTCAACACCAATACTGCGGCAGCCACGGCGATGGTGACATGGGTGGCATTCGACGCTCTGCGCGGACGCAAGGCGTCGGCGATGGGTGCTGCCATCGGTGCGGTAGTAGGGCTGGTCGCCATCACACCATGTGCCGGATGGGTCACTGTAGGTCAGAGTGTGTTTATTTCGTTTGTCATCACTTTATGCTGCAATCTCGCAGTGTCGTGGAAGGACTATGGTCACATGCTTGACGATGCTCTCGACGTATTTCCCACCCATGGTCTCGGCGGCATACTCGGCACCGTTCTCACCGGCTACTTCGCCTACGACTTTTTTGCCGCACAGGATGCCGTGATAATTTCACGCACCGAGTTTTTCTGGAACCACATTCTTGTGCTGATGATGGTGTTTGTATATACATTTGTCGTAAGCTATATGCTTTATTGGCTTACCAACAAGATTATACCTCTGCGTGTGTCGCGCCGTAGCGAGGAAATCGGTCTTGATATCTCGCAGCATGGTGAGGAATACGGAGCTGAAGGCACAGGCATTGTCGAGGATGCCATCTCCGACAGCGACTGGCTTCGCAGCGTAGAGCAGAGTTGAAATTTTCGGTTAATATAACGAGGTAAGGTCGCACAAGGTTATCATTGGTCTTGTACGGCCTTATCTTTTTTTTTGCACCCTCCAAGCAACCAGGCCAGATTGAAGCGGTAGTGGAGGCGTGAGCTGAGCAGGTGTATCACATTGTCGGGTGTTTGGGTGGCGCAGAGGTATCCGCGTGGTTCGGCATGTGTGGCATCCGATTCGAAAAATCCTGTCCATGCCCCACCATCGAGGAAGCGCGGTTGATCGTCAGAGATAAGTTTTTTTACAGGCCAAGTGCGCCCTTCATCAAAGGATATGGCGGCATACATGCCATATCCTTTGATTCCTGTGCCGTCAGGGGCTGTGAATGTCATGCCTCGGTCGGCCTCCGGTGTGCGTTGTGGATGATCGGTGAATGCTATCAGAAGCAGCGGACCCTCGTTGAGACGTCGGAGTACGAGTCGTTGTCCACCGTTGATAGGCGGGAATTCTGAGGCACTGTAGGTCCATGTCCGTCCCATGTCGTGCGATATGCTCATTGGCATCCTTGGCTTTCCGTCGGCTCCGGGTATGCTGTTGCCACGGCCGAGAGCCAACAATGAGCCATCCGAAAGCTGCACCACTCCGGCGTGTATTCCGGCTATGGTAGAGCCTGTTGCTCCCTCGGTAAATGTTGGTAGCGGTGCTCCGTCCCATTGGTCGGTCCATGTGGTACCCCCGTCGCGGCTTATATGCAGCGCGGTGCCATCATCACCACCGGGGCCTGCATCGCATGGTTGTATTATCCATCCCTCGCGTGTTACAGATGGACCGGCAATCACCTGATGACGTCTGGTGTGCTCCGGAGCGATGATGCGTGGGGTCGACCATGTGGCACCGTTGTCGTGACTTGTGCGGACCACCATCGCCAGATTCTGCCAATCGCCGGAGGCTTCCATGCCATTTATGTGTAACAGAGTGCCTTTTCCGTCGTTGAGCAACGAGCTACCGGTAAGATTTCGGTCAGGTACACGGAAAAACTCTGTCGCCTCCTCCCATTCGCTATCGCCGGGGTGAAGTCGGGAAGACAGTACCGTCACCTCTCGTCCATTCTCCTCATTGGCCGAAAACCATATGGCAAGCAGGTCGCCGTTGTCGCACCATGTTACCGCCGGCTGATGGTTGTGGGAGTAGAACGGCACTCCGCTGCCGCATGACGGAGCCTTTACGTAGGGTATAGGCGGCAGATACATAGGCGTTTCGGAGGGCTTCTCCCAAATGTGCCGGCTTATCACTATGTCATCTCTTTGATAGGGTACGTGCCATTCTATACCGGAGGTCTGTAGCGGAGCGGACGATTGCACAATACGGAATCCGGTCTGCGAATGACGGTCGTCAGGGAGCATTGCGCTGCGGTTGGCGCTGCGCAGATATTTTACCGGGGTATGATGGCTACCTCCGCGTGTCACACGATATTCACCCCGCTCAGGACCCATCGGATCGGTCTGCACGGAATCGGAGTAAAGACCGTAAAAGTCGAGACACCACTCCTCCACGTTGCCATGCATGTCGTATATACCGAAGGCGTTCGGGGCGAATTGTCCTACAGCAAGCGACACCGGGTCGAAGTCGCGTGCCACACGCTGCGCCTTATGGCAGGAATCGGGAAACCAGTCGCCGGTATTGTATAATGTGTAGCTCCCACCTCGGCATGCATACTCCCATTCAGCTTCTGTGGGTAGACGGTAATCAATTCCATCGCGATCACTGAGCCAATGGCAGAATTCCACCGCATCGTTGTAGCTCACATTGACTACCGCGTCGTTGTCATCCGACGATACATTGTTTTTGCCGCGAAGTGACTTGTGCTCAGGTCGGAATTCTTCATACTGTGCATTGGTAATTTCTGTGGCACTCATTCGGAACGGAGTGGATATGACTACCTTATGTACCGGTCCTTCATCGAAATTCTCCCCGGTAGCGTGGCTTCCCATATAGAAATATCCGGATGGTATGCTCACCATGCGGATGTGTTCGTCGGCATATATGTTTGCGCTAAATAGAAGAGTGACAGCAGAAAATATAGCTATGGATTTCATGATTGAATATAGAAGGTTGTGCAGATTCATACAGGTTGCCGGAGCCGCCAGTCTACGTTGCGGTATCAGCGTGGGTCAAGGCCCCACATGAGTTTGTCGCGGAGCGTGTCGGTAAAATGGTGGCCCGGCCGCTTTATCACGCGTGTTAAGAATGGCGCTCGTCGCAGTGTCACTGTTGAGTCAGCCGGGAGCGATATGAAGCGGCCATCGAGGCTCAGTCGGTAGGCCGACGAGCGCGACCGTGTGGTGATGGTCAGCACGCTGTTGTCGCACACTACAAGCGGGCGCATGGTTAGCGAGTGGGCTGC
>CANPDS010000232.1 GCA_947573015.1 uncultured Muribaculum sp. | reverse complement strand
CTTTGAATCGGGTTATTTCGGCGTTGGAGCCGAGTTTGTTGATTGCCACCACGCGCTCTTCGTCGTTGTAGCAATAATATGTCTCATCGGCTGTAGCCGTGTTTTTCTTCCCTTTGGGTGTGCCACGGTGACGTTTTATGTTTTTGTTGCGCACACGGAACAGTGGAGTCTGCAATACGTATACATGACCCTTCTTTATAAGCTCGGGGAAGAATTGGAGGAAATATGTGAGTAGCAGCAGCCTGATATGCATGCCATCGACATCGGCATCGGTCGCTATGATGACATTGTTGTAGCGTAGATCGTCAATACTGTCTTCGATATTGAGGGCCGCGCGAAGTAGTGCGAACTCATCGTTTTTGTATACATCTACCAACGGCATGCCATATGTGTTGAGCGGCTTGCCTCGCAATGAGAATACGGCCTGTGTGTCCACATTACGTATCTTTGTTATTGAGCCGGCGGCAGAGTCGCCCTCCGTAATGAATATGGAGGAGGCATTTTTACGGTCTTCATCGCCTTTGGCATCGCTCAGGTGCACACGGCAGTCGAGCAACTTCTTGTTGTGGAGAGCGATTTTTTTCGCTTTTTCACGCACGGCCTTGGTGACTCCTGCCATTGCCTTGCGCTCCTTCTCATTCTGCTGTATCTTTTTCAGCAGGATATCGGCCGTCTCAAGATTGATGTGAAGATAGTTGTCAAGCTCTTTCTTTACAAAATCGCCTATAAACTTCGCTACAGTAGGACCGTCGGGCCCCATGTCGCGTGATGTGAGTTTGGTTTTTGTCTGCGATTCGAACACCGGCTCCTCTACTTTTACAGATATGGCGGCCACTATTCCGCCACGTGCCGCCCTGTGTGGTGTGCTGGCCGTTGACAAATGAATAATATTCCTCACCAAATTGCTTGGTGTGGGTGATGACACACTCTATATCTTCGCCGCGGAGGTGTATGATGGGGTAGAGTGGGTCCTGCGTCATGTTCTCCTTCAGCAGATCAAGCAGACCGTTGCGTGAATAGTAGCGCTTTCCGTTGAAATAGATCGACAGCCCTGTGTTGAGGAAAGTGTAGTTCTTTATCAGACGCACTATGTATTCCTCGTGGTAACGGTAATCTTTGAAAATGCCTGCGTCGGGGGTGAATCGTACGAGGGTGCCGTTGGGAGTGGATTCTGTATCAGGCTGTATTCCGCTGTCGGTGGCGGTGATACCTTTATGGTAGTCTACGGCATGTGTCTGTCCGTCACGCCAGCTCTGTATGAAAAAGTCAGACGAAAGGGCGTTGACAGCTTTTATTCCCACACCATTGAGACCGACTGATTTTTTGAAGGCTTTGGAGTCATACTTGGCTCCTGTGTTCATCTTTGAGCTGACATCCACGAGTTTGTCAAGCGGAATACCACGGCCGTAATCCCTCACTGTTACCGTGGTGTCTGTAACCGTGACGTCGATCTGTTTGCCAAAGCCCATCATATATTCGTCGATGGCGTTGTCAAGCACCTCTTTGAGGAGCACGTATACTCCATCTTCACTTTGTGAGCCATCGCCGAGGTTGCCGATATACATGCCCGGACGAAGGCGTATATGCTCTCGCCAATCAAGGGTTTTTATATCGTCGCCGGTGTAGTTGCCTGAAGTCTGGTCATTGATTTCGCCGCCGGTATTTTTGTCTGAGGGGGTGTATGTTATCTCGGTATCGGTTGGAGTCATGTGTAGAATTTTAGATTGGCTTATGCCTTTTCTAATATTAATCCACAAATTTAAGAAAAATATGGCATAAAACGTGCTCTTTCATATGAAAATTCAGTATATTTGCTAATCGATCAACCTAACGGAATTATCATGGCTATAGAAATAGAACGCAAATTTTTGGTTGCCAACCGGGATTACCGGCAGATGGCTACCGGATCCACCCGGATAATGCAGGGGTATCTTTCTACAGAGTTGCGTGCTACTATAAGGGTACGTCTCAGAGGCGACAAGGCATGCCTCACTGTAAAGGGCGCAAATATTGGCTCCATCCGCGATGAATGGGAGTATGATATACCTGTGGCGGATGCGGTTGACATGCTTGACCGCTGTGCTACAGGGTCGGTAATCGACAAGGATCGTTTTTTAGTGCCCTATGAGGGGCATTTGTGGGAGGTTGACGAATTTCACGGACACTATGAAGGGCTTGTAGTGGCGGAAGTGGAGCTGTCGCATGAAGATGAACGTATTGCGCTTCCTCCGTTTGTGGGTCAGGAAGTTACCGGCAACACCAGGTATTATAATTCAGTGATGGCCTCGACCGACCATCTCCGTGTGGTGGATGGCCGTCTTGTGTGAAATTATAGACTGTAGGTGTTGGTCTTGGAGTGTTTTGAATCTCACTCTTAGAGTGTGTTAAATTCAAACACACTCTTAACGGCGCACAAGTTTTACCACATTCTCCACATGGGCTGTGTGGGGGAACATGTCTACGGGCTGAATAGCCTCGATTCGGTATTTGCAGTCGAGCATTGCCAGATCTCGGGCTTGTGTGGCAGGATTGCAGCTTACATACACGATGCGCTGTGGCTCGGCGTTAAGGATCACGCCTACCACATCCTCATGCATGCCGGCACGTGGTGGATCGACTATCATCACTTCCGGACGGCCATGACGCTCTATGAATTCGTCGGTCAGCACATCCTTCATGTCGCCGGCATAGAATTCCGTGTTTTCAATCCCATTGGCTGCCGAATTTACTTTTGCGTCCTCTATTGCATCGGCTACATATTCTATTCCGATTACTTTGCTTGCATTGCGTGCCACAAAATTGGCTATGGTACCGGTCCCGGTATACAGGTCGTAGACAAGTTCGGTGCCGGATAAAGCTGCGAAGTCGCGTGCCACGCTATATAGACGGTAAGCCTGATGCGAATTGGTCTGGTAGAATGATTTCGGCCCTATACGGAAGCGTAGGCCCTCCATCTCCTCTTCTATGTAGTCGCGTCCGGCATAGGTGATTACTTCCTGATCGCCGATCGTATCGTTGACTTTCGTGTTTATCACATAAAGGAGTGATGTGATTTCCGGAAAGTTTTGTTTTACAGCCGACAGTAGAGTATTGATCTTGGTTGTATCATCTTCGCCAAACTGCATGAGCGCCATTACCTCGCCGGTTGATGCTATGCGTACCATGAGATTGCGCAACAGGCCCTGCTGCTGACGCAGATCGTAGAAAGCATATCCGTTGTCACGTCCGAAGTCGCGTATGAAGTTGCGCAGTCGGTTGCCAAGATTATCCTGAAGGTGACAGGTGTTTATGTCGAGCACTTTGTCAAACGCTCCGGGAATGTGGAATCCCGCTCCGTCTCTATCGGTAAATTCTTCTCCTGACTCCAGTTGCTCTCTGGTAAGCCATTTTTTGTTGGAGAAAGTATACTCCATCTTATTGCGATACTCCCAGATCTCTTCCGAACCGATGATGGGCATTACTTCCGGAGCCTCTACCTTGGCGATACGTTGTATGGCATCCTCTACCTGGCGCTGTTTGCAATTCAGCTGAAAGGAGTAGGGTAGATGTTGCCATCGGCATCCTCCGCATATGGTGAAATGGTCGCAGCGTGGGGCCACACGTATTTCACCAGGAGTGATGAGGCGTTCGATACGTCCGTCGGCGTAGCTCTTGCGTTTCTTTAATAGCTTTATATCGGCCACATCGCCTGGCGCCGCAAATGGCACGAATACTACCAGTCCGTCCACACGTGCCAATGCATTGCCTTCGGCAGCCACATCGGTGATTTCTATATTCTCCAGCAGAGGGAGTTCCTTGCGTTTTCTTGACATTTTTTTGCTTGCTCGAAAATTTTTGCAAATTTAAGGAAATTTATCGCTACTTTTGCATGATGAACTGATTTAAACATATTGTAATGTAAATCTTCATCTGGGCAGACTCTTGATGGCAGATAATGAACTGACACGTAACCTTAAATATTTTATATTAAATTTTATAATAATAAATTTGCCATTTATAGGAAATATATTGTTTAAAATTAGAATATAGGAAATATTACGTTGCTACAATTTATGGTTTGTAAAATTAGATATTTTAGGCAATATAATATTTATTTTTAGAAGTTTTGCGCAGGGAAG
>CANPDS010000231.1 GCA_947573015.1 uncultured Muribaculum sp. | reverse complement strand
CCTTATCTCCGGGAGGTGTCCGGAACGGATCTGCTGGTATGTGTCCTGATCCACAATCCCATTGTCCAGCACCTTGCGCAAAGCATTGATGAGACGGTTACGCTCCAGAGGGGTAAGTTCGATATTTGAACTATTGACACGCGCAGCATAGGCCGCCTGAGCCTGCTTTTCTTTAGATATGTCGCGGAGATATACCGGCACAAATGCCACATCTATGCTGTCGAGCACACGCTGTGCGCTGATACTGTCAAGATAGATCGGCATATCGGTAGGAGCCGTAAGCAGGCTGTAGACCCATGGTTTGCCAAGCTCATAGTAATATGAATTGCGCCCCTTACGCGGCAGAAGCCACACGGCAATGGCGACAGCGGCAACAAACAAAGCTGTCCGCAATAGATTATAGGAATTGAAGATCTTGTTCATCGTCAATTTTATATTTTCTTCACACGCGCCGCACGCTGTACGCCACGAATATTCTTAAGTTTATTGCAAAGGTCAGTTATCACTTTTGTGTCATGCACACGCACGGCAAGATCGCAGTGGAACACCTCATTTTCCGCCTCAATATCGAGTTTACGGATGTCAATGGCCATATGCATCGAGATCATCTGTATGATCTCCTGCAAGATACCGAAGCGATCGATTCCCTCGATACGAACCTCTGCGAGAAAAAGCCCCGACTGCTCGGCCCAACGGGTGTTGAGGATACGCTTGCCATAGCTTGCCTTAAGCACCGACGCCCGGGGACACGATAGGGCGTGAAGTTCAACATCACCCTCATCGTTGACCCATCCCATCACATCGTCACCCGGCACAGGCGTGCAACAATCACAGAGTTTAAAGTTATTGCCCTCCTTCTCATCACACCGTAGCACATATGTCTCCTTCATGTTGATTTTAGGCTTGGCGGAATCCGCAGGTGGTAACTGCAGCTTTTTACCTGTAAGCGGACGGAGTATCTTCGAAAAGATAGAAGTAGAGGCCGGACGGAGCGACTTGGCCAGATAGTCGGGCATAGTCACCTCATTACGTCCCAACGCTGTAAACAATGCCTCGCGATTGTCAAAACGCAAAGTACCGAGCACCTTTGTAAACACTTCGTTGTTGGCCTCAATACCATTGTCAGCAAGATAACGCTCATATATTTCACGACCCCTTTCTATCACCGGAGCCATCTCCTTGCGCATGAGCTGACGCAGACGCGATTTCGCCTTTGCTGTAGCGAGATAATTGACCCATTCCGGCTTAGGAGTCTGCGACTGTGATGTGAGCACCTCCACCTGATCGCCCGAATGCAGCCTATGGCTCAAAGGCACCAGCTTATGGTTCACCTTGCCGGCTATACAATGCATGCCAATCTCGCTGTGAAGCTCAAATGCCACATCAAGTACAGTGGAATTATTTGGTAGAGTAAGCAATTCACCTTTGGGCGTAAATACCACAATTTCCGAAGCAAACAGATTGAGTTTCAGAGTGTCGAGGAAGTCGATAGCATTAGGCTCCGGATTATCAAGAATATCCTTAATGGTGGAGAGCCATGCATTCAGCTCACTCTCCTCATCCCCCTCACCTATCTTATATTTCCAATGGGCCGCAAAGCCAAGTTCTGCGATCTCATCCATGCGGCGTGAACGTATCTGCACCTCTATCCAATTGCCGTCGGGACCCATCACCGTGAGATGAAGTGCCTGATAGCCATTTGCCTTCGGATTACTGATCCAGTCGCGGGTGCGCTCCGGATGCAGGCGGTATATGTCGGTTATGGCTGAATATATCTGCCAGCATATAGATTTTTCTTTCGACTGGTCGTCGCAATCGAAAATTATGCGCATGGCATATAGATCGTACACCTCCTCAAATGGTATGTGCTTGGTCTCCATCTTGCGCCAGATGGAATATACCGATTTCAAGCGGGCTTTTGCCTCATATTTGAGTCCCATACCCACGAGCTTCTCCTTTATCGGCTCGGAAAAGTCGTTGTATACAGCCGAGCGGCGCGACTCAGATGCGCGTATCTGTGCGCTTATGCGCTCATATGCCGCCGGATGCTCATACTTAAAACTGAGATCCTCAAGCTCGGTCTTTATAGCAAAAAGGCCAAGACGATGAGCCAGAGGCGCATATATATATAGGGTCTCTCCCGCTATCTTATACTGCTTGTTGGGCGACATAGAGCCAAGAGTGCGCATATTGTGCAGACGGTCGGCCATCTTTATGAGCACCACCCTGATATCCTCGCTCATTGTAAGGAGAAGTTTTCGGAAATTCTCAGCCTGAGCCGAGGCCTTGTCGCCGAATATGCCTCCGGAGATCTTGGTAAGTCCCGCGACAAGCTGTGCTATCTTCTTTCCGAAATGCAATTCGATATCTTCAACCGTATACTCCGTATCTTCCACTACATCATGGAGCAAAGCGGCGCATATCGAGGTCGACCCAAGACCGATTTCCTGACTGGCGATCTTGGCTACCGCAATAGGATGAAGAATATAGGGCTCGCCCGATCGACGGCGTATACCCTTATGGGCTTCCTTTGCAAAATGAAAAGCCCGCTCTATTATTTCGACCTTCTTGCGATGGTTGCTTGAGAGATAGCCTTTAAGTACATCCTGAAATTCAGCTTCTACCAGACGGTCTTCCTCTTCGGGAGTGAGCTGTGGACGTGGCGATGGCGCTGCCTGAGGAACATTCGGATTCATAATGTAGCAGATAAGGAGGTTGAGCGAAAATACAAATTTACTAAAAGAGCACCAAAGTTGGGCTAAAAATTCCGTATATTTGCGCAAAAGCTCGCACAATGGGAAAATATGATTTTGACAAAGTAATTGATCGACATGGCTCGGGAGCGCTCAAAGTCGATGCTCTCGATGAGTTTTTCGGACGCGGAGACCTACAGGGATTATGGGTAGCCGACATGGATTTCGCTGTATCACCGCGCATACAGGAGGCACTCGTAACCCGAATGTCGCATCCAATCTACGGATATGGAGCGGTGCAACATTCATATTGGCAATCAATTATAGATTGGCTATGGCACCGCCACGGATGGGCCGTAAGCCGCGAAGAGATGACATACATACCCGGCGTGGTAAAAGGGATAGCCTATGCCGTAAATTTCTTTACCCGTCCTGAAGATAAAATTGTGATACAGCCTCCGGTGTATCACCCGTTCAAGATGGTGATTGAAGGCAACGGACGCTCCGTGATCAACAATCCGCTCATTTATCATGATGGAGTTTATGAGATGGATCTGGCTGGGCTGGAACAGATTTTTGCCACAGAACGTCCTGCAATGATGATCTTATGCAATCCACATAACCCCATCGGAATACAATGGGACGAGGATACACTCCGGCAAGTAGCCTCTTTGGCATATAGATATGGCGTTAAAGTAGTTAGCGACGAGATACATGGCGATCTTGTACTGTACGGCAAGCCCCACTATCCGTTTGCGTCGGTAAGCGACGAAGCGGCGGCTGTAGCAATAACTCTCGGCGCCCCATCCAAGACATTCAATATCGCAGGACTTGTAAGTTCATGGGTAATCGTGAAGAATCCGGCGTTGCGCGAACCATTCTTCTCATGGCTTGCTGCAAATGAGTTTGACTCCCCGACATTTATCGCAACAATAGCGACTGAAGCCGCATATCGTCATGGCGAGGACTGGCTTGACGAATGTCTACGCTACATCGAAGGCTCGATAGAAGAGACCGAAGAGATCGTAGCCACTACCCTTCCGGGCATGAAATTCATTCGTCCTCAAGCATCATTCCTGGCATGGCTCGACTGCCGTGGCCTCGGACTTGACCATGACGAGCTTCAGGATCTATTTATAAACCGGGCCCATCTCGCACTAAACGACGGAGCCATGTTCGGTGCGGAAGGCGCCGGATTCATGCGGCTCAATCTTGGATCGCCTCGCTCGGTGATACGCTCAGCCATGGAGGCTCTCGCCAAATCAATATCCACATTGCAAATTTCAAAATGAGCTGATCATTTCAAGAACTGAATCCATTCCATTACACTCAAATAAGTTGCAAAATTTACAGATTCATTCAATCGTATTTTATTTTTTGCAGATTTTATGACACAAAATTTTGCAGATATATTTGTTTTACCTAATTTTG
>CANPDS010000230.1 GCA_947573015.1 uncultured Muribaculum sp. | reverse complement strand
GACCATACGCCACAATCTGCGCACCCGTAAGATCAAGGTTACAGGCGCCACCACCGACGGTAAGCCCATGGCGGTGAGCACGCGTGTGAAAGATCTCAACACGGTGGAGGTGCTTACCAAGGGCGACCAGAATGTGAAGTTTACCATCATCGAGGTGCTTAAGGAGGATAAATCGCTGTGGAAGGAGATCGGGGAGCACGCCGTGCGCGGTGCGATGCTTGTGCGCTCGGTCAATGTTCGTTACCGCACCAGCCACTCCATGTCGCTGCCGCTCTTCGGCCCTGATATCGGCAATGTGTTCGGACAGAGCCGCAGCTATGGGCCTATGTCGCCCGGTCTGGACTTCGCGTTCGGCTTCTCGGGCGAGGACTATGTGGCGAAGGCTAAGGAGCGCGGATGGCTCATGATCGACGACAATCAGACGTCGCCCTCGATATGGTCGACCACCAATGAGTTTAATCTCGATATCGACCTTGAGCCTGTGCGTGGGCTGAAGATCAAGCTTACCAACAACCGTACCGACAACCATTCGAGTCAGGTGCAGTTCATGTATGCCGACATGCCGACCACCCGTACCGGCAGCTACACGAAGACCCACTGTGCCATACGCACGGCCCTCCGCACCTCAAAGGCTGAGGATGGATATGCGAGTGCCGCTTTCACGCAGTTCCTCGACAATATCCCTGTGATAGCGCGTCGCATCGAGGCCCGCTATGCCGGCACTGTCTACCCCTCCGGAGGCTTCATGGCCGACAATCCCAATGCTGGGCGTCCATTCTCTACCTCGGTGGGTGCGGCCAACCAAGCCTCGTCGGATGTGCTCATCCCGGCGTTTCTCGCGGCCTATACCGGTGTGAGTCCGGAGAAGATCTATCTTACCCCCTTCCCCAAGCTTGCCGATATGCTTCCCAACTGGCGAGTGACCTACGATGGTCTTATCCGTATCGGGCGCCTGTCCGACATATTCAAGACTGTCACTCTGAGCCACGCTTACCAGTGTACCTACACGGTGGGTTCCTACGGGTCGTATCTCAACTGGATGCAGGTAGGCACTGGCGATATGGGCTTCGTGCCCAATGCCGATGGCGCTCCTGTGCCCTCGTCGCCCTATAATATCTCTACGGTATCCATCACGGAGAAGTTCGCTCCGCTGATCGGCCTGGCTGTCACGCTTAAGAATGAGCTGAAGTTCAATGCCGAATACCGCGATGGGCGCACTCTTACGCTCAACTCCGATGCCGGGCAGCTCGTGGAGGCCAATACGCGCAACATCACCGCCGGAGTGGGATATAAGATCGTTGGCTTCAACACCGTGCTCAAGATGCGCGGCTCGGGCCAGGGCATATCCAACGACCTTACCATCAACGCCGACTTCTCATATCAGCAGACTCAGGCGCTCATACGCCGCATAGAGAGCAATTACACTCAGGCTACTTCCGGCACACGCACCATAGGATTTAACCTCTCGGCTTCGTATGTGATGAGCCGCCGCATGACCATCTCGGCCTATATCGACCATCAGATCAACACTCCGCTGATCTCTGCTTCGGCTTATCCGACCACCAACTCCAACTACGGCATCACCTTCAACCTCAATCTTGCCCGGTAAGTGAATGGCAGAAGGCGCCAGCCACAGCTATAGCCTAAGGTGTATGTCGTGGCTATCCAGCCAAGCAGTAAATTGTAACGCATGGTAGTATGGACGCACTTTGGTGTGTCCATACAGGGTGAAATCCATTGTGTTATATCCGTTGGGGAGTTAGTGTGTTTCAGGGTGGGGATGTGTTAAAAAATGTTGGGATGTGTACCATATTGGATACCGTTTGTTATATTTACAGAAAATTAAAATCATGCAGATTGTAACAGCAAGAGAATTCCGTGCCAATCAGACAAAGATTTTGAGTGCGGCAAGAAGTGGACAGTCAGTGATGCTCACCTCCAGGGTCGGTAATTTCAAGATTGTTCCGATCACAAGTGATGATGAGATAGTGAGGCGCGATATTAAGATCTCGCTCAATGAAGTCCGCGATCATATGGAGGGACGTGTTGAACTCCCCAATGCAAGAGATCTGTTTTCTGATGGAGATTAAGGCTACCGGGGTGTTCCTTCGGTGTGTGAAGCCGTTGGCTAAACGTTACCGTAGTTTCAAGCAGGATTATTCAGCCTTTCTTGATCAACTTGAAAAAAATCCGCAGATGGGTACGGATTTGGGCAATGGCTACCGTAAAGTGCGGATGACTATTTCATCCAAGGGTAAAGGTAAGTCAGGTGGGGCAAGGGTCATTACTCTCAATATGGTTGAGCGCAATGGGTGTCTGTATCTGATATATGCTTACGACAAATCTGATGCTGACAGTGTCAACCTCGATGTCATAAAGGAAATTGTTGCAGAAATGGGATTAGAGGGTGATAATTAAATGTAAATACTCAAAATGGAGCACCGGGGTGTAGGCTGACGCACCTTGGTGTGTCCCTACCCAGGGGTGGGGGTATAGTGTGGGTGGAAGGGGGTGCACTGGAGCATTTGCGCCGGTTAGCGGTTTTGGCAGCGTGGATTGTATACATTACATAACCAATCCACCTTACAATGAAAACATTTCGCACTATCATGTTGTCGGGTATGCTTGTGGCTGGTCTCGTTCGGGTGGCGGCAGGTAGCATTGAGACTCCGGCAATGGAGAATCCTCTCGTATTCGGCAACAACCGTATCACGCTTATCACTCCCACGCTGTTCAGGCTTGAAAGCACTACCGACGGGCGATTCATCGATGAGCGCACGATGTTTGCCTACGACCGCACTTCGTTGCTTGCCGATTCGCTCTATACGGTGACCATGACCGACAGCGCGACATACCGCATCACCACTCCGGCTCTTACCATAGAGTATGTCGACGACCGTCATCCCTTCTCCACCTCCAATCTCAAGGCTTATTACAGCTATCTTGGGGAGGAGCGCAAATTCAATATCCGTGGATATGTCACCGGCAATTTCGGCGGTCCGATCGAGACTCTCGACCGCGTTGGATCCGAGGTGCCGCTCAGTGAGGGTCTGCTTGGCACCAACGGATGGTATATCATCGACGACAACCGTGCCGACTTTCTCGATGCCTCCGGTTGGATCACACCGCGGCCCTACCTGCCCGGTCATCTCCACGACTTCTATTGCTTTGTCTACGGCTCCGACTTCAAGGCCGCCCTGCAGAGTCTGGGAGCCATCTCGGGCCGCACTCCGATGACTCGCAAGTGGGTGCACGGCATATGGTACAGCAAATACTGGGATTACACCTCCGAAGAGCTCATGGGCATAATCGATGAGTACAATGCCCACGATTATCCGCTCGACAATGTGGTGCTCGACATGGGTTGGCACACTTATATAATGAACAACGGCACGGGCCACAATGCCAAGCGCTACTGGACGGGATATACGTGGAACCGCGATCTCATACCCGATCCCGGAGCCTTGATCGACAGCATACATTCGCGTGGGATCACGCTTACGCTCAACGATCATCCTCACGACGGGTTGCGTCCGGGCGACGAGCATTATGCGGATTTCGCTCGTGAGCTGGGCTATGATCCGGAGGGGAGCGCCATACCGCAGTTCGACATGGGTTCGCGCAAATACATGGATGCTCACTTCCGCCATGCGCTGCGCCCTACGGAGAAGTATGGTCTCGACCTGTGGTGGGTCGACTGGCAGCAGAATTATATCTATCCCTACGTGTTCGGCACCAACACACGCTCGCTGCAGTGGATCAATGAGCTTTATTACCGCAACAGCCTCAGGGATGGCAAGTGTGGCGCCACCTACAGCCGTTGGGGAGGCTGGGGCGACCACCGTCATCCGTTCCACTTCTCCGGCGATGCTCTTTCCAACTGGGATATGCTTGCCTTCGAGGTAAAGCTCACGCTTGCCAGCGGCAATGCCGGATGTTTCTTCTGGGCGCATGACATAGGCGGGCATAAGGACTATTCCGACGCTGAGCTGCTGGCACGCTGGGTGCAGTTCGGCGCCATGTCGGCGGCGCTGCGCATACATTCGTCGCGCGACAGTGTATACGACCGTCGTCCGTGGATGTGCGGCGACCCGAAGGCCGAGCGTTCGATGCACCGTGCCTACAGGCTGCGAGCCGAGCTGATGCCTTATGTCTACACCAGTGTGCGCCAGACCCACGACTCCATGATACCCTTCA
>CANPDS010000229.1 GCA_947573015.1 uncultured Muribaculum sp. | reverse complement strand
GCAGACACAGCCCGCTGACTTCAACACACAGCTACCGTCTGCTCCAGAGACTCCAGCCCCTGCCGCTGAGGCCGCAGCTCCTGCTGAAGCTGAATAAGTAATATCCACACATTATCCCCATATCAGACTCCGGATGTCTGGCTTAATGCCGGTCCGGAGTCTGACTTTATTCCAAGTACTTGTTTAGAACCTGTCCCCATATCTGTTGTAGACACAAACGACCGGTCAGACAAGCAATTGCTTTTATTTCATTGGCAAATATCAAGCATAAATGAAGTTTTTTCTGACATTTTGCTTGTCATATTAAAAGTATTCACTATATTTGCCTGACTTGAGACCATAATATAATCAATACCCTCGATTTTATATTGGATTTTAATACCCTATAGAAAGCATACTCAACATGGAGAAAATAGATAATCTTGACCGCAAAATCCTCGAGATTGTGATGCGGAATGCACGTATCCCCTCAAAAGATGTTGCCGTAGAATGCGGAGTGTCTCGCGCCGCCATACATCAACGCATACAGCGTATGATCGACCTTAAGGTGATCACCGGATCTGGCTACCATGTCGATCCTCACGAACTGGGCTACACCACCTGCACATATATAGGCGTAAATCTTGAGCGAGGCGCAATGTATCGCGATGTAGTGCCCGAACTGGAAAAAATCCCTGAAATCGTAGAATGCCATTTCACAACAGGTCCATACACAATGCTCATCAAACTTTATGCCCGCGACAACGAACACCTTATGGAGTTGCTCAACGACAAGATCCAGACGATCCATGGTGTGCTCGGCACAGAAACACTGATATCGCTCGACAACTCAATCGATCGCGAGATACACGTCAGCTACGAATAACAGAAGAGCCTAAAACAAACTCAAATTTCATATCCCTATCCAATAATTACTACCTTATTTTTATAACACACAAAAGGAAGCCCTTTAACCGCGAATGGTCAAAGGGCTTTCTTTTGTAATAACAGACAGAGTGGACCGCTATTCATCCGGATCAGTTCTCTAGATGATTCATCAGCGGATATCCACGGTAGGGTTGAATAGGTAGAGGCGTTTGGTAGCGCGGGTCACACCAGTGTAAAGCCAACGGTAGAAGTCCATCCCCATAGCCTCAGGAGGAATGTAGCCGAGGTCGATATAGACATCCGCCCACTGTCCGCCTTGCGCCTTGTGACAGGTGACAGCATATCCATATTTTACCTGCAGCGCATTGAAATACGGACTCTTAGTAGCACGCACCACACGCTGCGAGTCGGTTTCATTCTCAGGCGCATCCTCTGCATCAGCCATGATATTGTCGAAAAGCTCGCGCATTGACTGCGATGACAGCGATGCATCATCGGAAGTAAGCGTGTCGAGCATAATTTTGCACTCTACAGCCACATCGCGGTCAGTAAGGCGCAGACAAACGTCGGCAAACCGCCGACCATAGCGCGTCTCAGTCCCATACACTTTCTCTACAACTGCCATATCGCCATTGGCTATAAAGTCGAGTCCTTTCACCTCTTTGGTCCAGAAATAATTATTCTTAGCCACAAGCAATATCTCATCAGCTCTAAGTTCTTCCTCATAATACAGAACAGTAGAGCGCACAGCCATGTTGAACTCCGTAGCGCGGCGGTTGGAGCGTGTGATAAGAATCGTATCGAGCACTCCACACTCGGAATAACTATGTGTCAGCATCTCCTCCAGATCATAAGCCTCTACCACCTCGATGTCGGGAAATGGCGTAGCAAACAACTTCGGAATGGGAAGCTCCGGTTGTCTCATTGCCTTACGCAACCATGTAGCGTTGTAGAGTATGCCTGAATCGCGCGCCTGACGTACTGTGGCGGTAAGCACCACACGCGTCACACGCAAGCCGATATCGTGCAATATCTTTGCGCTCATAGCCGGACTCTCCACACATCCTACCGGAGGCAGCTGTGCGGTGTCGCCAAGCAGTATGAGGCGACAGTTCACTCCGGAATATACATAGTGGACCAGATCCTCCAGCAAATTACTGCCAATGGGAGAGTCACCCCCGATCATAGATGCCTCATCAACAATGAAAACAGTGTTGTGTGCGCGATTCTGAGCCACACGCATCACACGAGCCTGAGTGATTCCATTGCCACCCACATTATATATACGGCGATGAATGGTATATGCTTGTTGACCGGCAAATGCGCTGAACACCTTTGCAGCGCGACCAGTAGGAGCCAGCAACACCGTGCCGATACCCACACCATTGAGAGCCCGCACAAGGGCTGCACATAGCGAGGTCTTGCCGGTACCGGCATATCCGTTTAGGAGAAACACCGAATCGGACGGCGTGGCTCGCGAACAGAAACGAGCAAGCGCCGCAATAAGCTCTATCTGCTGAGAGGTAGGCTCATACGGCAACTGATCGAGCACAAGTTGCGCGAAATCCATTACATCCATCGGCGTAAAGGGTTGAAAAGATTTCGGAGTACCCCGTGTCTGCTGAGACCTTTAGGTACTCCGAAATTATTACTGACTATTTAAGACTCCATTCGGCACCCTGCTTGGTGTCCTTGACATCAAATCCGGCCTGTGCAAGACGGTCACGGATAAGATCGGAAGTAGCCCAGTCCTTAGCGGCCTTAGCCTGAGCACGCACTTCAAGAAGAAGATCCACGGCCTGCTCGAACGGTTTCATCGCATCAGGCTGCGATGCGCCCTCAACCATGTCGGTACGTATGCCGAGGATGTCAACAAGGAATATTCTGAACAACTCCTTCAGTTCATTGATATCAGCCTCTGAAAGAGTTGCCGTTCCATCTTTCACCTGATTGATAATACGGCAGGCATCAAAAAGCGTGGCAATGACAATAGGAGTGTTGAGATCATCGTTGAGCGCGTCGTAACAACGTTGGCGCAATCCTGCGACCTCTACGGTGGATGAATCTGAAGGCTTCAGCTCCTGAAGGCGACGGTAACCGTCGAGCATGCGGTTGAGAGCCTTCTCCGAGGCCTGAAGAGCCGCATTGGAGAAGTCGAGTGTACCGCGATAGTGCGCCTGTAGGATAAAGAAGCGTATCGTCATGGGTGAATATGGTTGTTCAAGCGCAGGATGGCTCCCGGTAAAAAATTCATCAAGAGTGATGAAGTTGCCGAGCGACTTACCCATCTTCTGCCCGTTGATCGTAACCATATTGTTGTGCATCCAGTAGTTGACAGTCTCATAACCATTGTGGGCTACCGACTGCGCGATCTCACACTCATGGTGAGGGAACATCAGATCCATGCCGCCCCCATGTATGTCGAACGTCTCGCCGAGGTATTTCTGCCCCATCGTAGAGCATTCAAGGTGCCATCCGGGGAATCCTTCGCTCCAAGGAGAAGGCCAGTGCATGATATGCTCCGGCGCAGCCTTTTTCCAAAGTGCGAAGTCAGCCGGATTATGCTTCTCCTGCTGACCGTCGAGCGCACGGGTAGTAGCCAACAGCTCATCGATATTACGCCCGGAAAGCTTTCCGTAATGGAAATCCTTATTGTACTTAGGCACATCGAAATACACCGAACCCTCACTTTCATAGGCATAGCCGCTCTCAAGGATTTTCTTCACATACTCGATTTGCTCGATTATGTGCCCTGAGGCATGCGGTTCAATGCTTGGAGGAAGCACATTGAGAGCCTCCATGGCCTTATGGTAACGGTTGAGATAGTGCTGCACCACCTCCATAGGTTCAAGTTGCTCCAGGCGCGCTTTCTTGGCAATCTTGTCCTCTCCTTCATCGGCATCATGCTCAAGATGGCCCACATCGGTGATATTGCGCACATAGCGCACCTTGTAGCCAAGATGGGTGAGATAACGATACAGGATATCGAACGTGATAGCCGGGCGTGCATGCCCAAGATGCCCGTCGCCATAGACGGTTGGCCCGCACACATACATTCCCACACGGCCCTCGTGAATGGGTTTGAAGAGCTGCTTGGTGCGGTTAAGGCTATTGTATATGAGCAGATCCTGCTGTATCATCGGTGAAGTTTAGGCTTTGAAAGAGTTGGGGATATTATTTGCATCGGCAGGATTGCCACCGTTGACAGGACGGCGCTGCTCGATCACACCGAATGTGTTTTCATAGCGCTCGATGTTCTCGCGGAGGGCGAAAAGAAGGTTCTTGGCATTCTCGGGAGTCATGATGACACGGGCCTGAACACGAGCCTGCGGGGGATTAGGAATC
>CANPDS010000228.1 GCA_947573015.1 uncultured Muribaculum sp. | reverse complement strand
TGGTAACCAACGACCCCTCGCGCCCATCAACTCCAATACGTATTGTAGGAGAGCTGACCGACTGACAGGCCATCGCAACACATACAAGGCATTATAAGTACCTGATAAATAAACGACTCCGGAGAAGTAACCCATACTTCTCCGGAGTCTATTGTTTTGAAGCGTATATTGTATCTTATTACTTAATTACAAATACATAAATTATATCCTTATTATCATATCATTCTGTTATGCCGGTTTGAGATGCCTCGGCATCCTCATGCCGTCAATCTTTATTCTTTTTATTATTGCGTGATTCCTTGGCGATGCTCTTTATGACATCGGGATCTATGTTGCCCTTCATCATCACGGCGCACATGTCGGCCTCATCCACCACAAGCACCAGCAACTCCGAGAGGTGGTCGCCGCTGCGCACACCGTATATGTCCACTGTACCGTCATTTTCGGATATGTGGCCGAGGAGGTCCATTCCTGTGCGCGTGTCATCAAGCATCGGAAGCGCCTTTGATGCAGACTCCTGACTTGAGGTACTGAGTACCTCCATCGAAGTAAGGCGTGCTGCGGCCTCGTCCATTCCGGCAACAGGGAGCGATCCACCTACCATCGAGAGCATATCTTTAGAGAGATATACATACTCCACATCAGGGAGCTTAGCCGCGCGCTTGAACGCTGCTTCCTGAGCAAATGATGCCACTCCGCAGCAGAGGAGAAGCGCAAGTGCGGCTGTCGATCGTAAAATATTGTTCATCTTTATCACTGCGATGATATCGATTGTGAAGTTATACTATAGCTCTTATACACCTAATGTATCGGTATTCTGCATCGGGAGCACTTCGTCAGCATCAACCGCCAGACTGTCGGCATACTCGTCGTCGTCGTCAAACATGCTCATGTCGAATCCGAGACGCTCAAGTAGCATGTCGGTTTCCTCAGCTTTCACGTCGGCCTTGTTAAGACATTCCGACACGAGCAGCAGGGCTTTCTGAGTCTCAGCCTGAGCTTCCTGAGGATCGGTAAGCTCATATACCGAAACAGAGTTTTCCTTTATAAGGAATATCCCGACAGTAAGCAGGATGGCTACAGATGCCGCGATGCTGCATGCAGCCATGATGCGTCGGCCACGTCGGTTGATACGCTCTTTGCGTGCAAGAGTGTCGATATGCGACGACAGGTGTGAGCCAAGCTGCGAAGGTACGGTCTCCACCGACATAGAATCAAGGCCAAGCAATACCAACCGGTCGACACTAAGGTCGGCAGGGATCTCTTCGGCAGGGGTCTGTGTGAAATAGTCAAGCAATTCAGCCTCTTGCCGGGGAGATGTCATCCCGGCGTAGTAAAGGCTCAGCAGCTGTCTGATGGTATATATATCCTTGCTCATAGATGTTTCATAAAAAGTTGTTTCAGACACCGGCGTGCGCGGCTTAGGAGCTGGCGCACATTGGCCGGTGAATATCCTGTAATGTCTGCAATCTCATCGACGCTGCACTCGGCGTGACAGCGCAGACGCAGCACCCGTTTCTGTGCCGGAGGAAGCATGTCGACCATGCGCTCTGCAAGATGAAGTGTATCGGCATCCTCCACACGGGCGGCAGTGTCGTCGGCAGGAGTGTCGGATTCATCATCGTGCGGCTCTGACATTGTGTGCCTGCGTGCCCTCTCCCGGAGCATATCAATGCACTGATGCTTCACCGCCGTCATGCAGAATGCTACCGGCGACTCCACCGATGCAAGCTCGTCGCGTCTGGCCCACAGACGGGTCACCGCATCCTGAACAGCGTCCTGGGCATCATCCCGATCCTGCACAATGGCATAAGCCATGCGATACATATCCTCATAGCGCGACAGGATGATTGCTTTAAACGTTTCTGCATCCATTACATATATATGACGTCACACTCGATGGATCTGTGACAGCCTCTCACCACTTTTTTTAATAAAAATCAGTCTTTTTTGCCCCACCGGCTCTCCTGCAACGCTTTAGCTCTGTCCTCCGAGGGATTAGCTCCGGGGTGCCAGAACACGCTTCCGTCGAGAGCATCTGGCAGGAACTGCTGACGCACGAAATTACCAGGATAATCGTGGGCATACTTGTAGTTTTTGCCATAATCAAGCTCGCGCATCAGTTTGGTTGGAGCATTGCGCAGATGCAGTGGTACTGGCAGGTTACCGGTGGTGCGCACGATCTCCTGCGCGGCCCCTACGGCCATGTAGGCCGAGTTGCTCTTGGGTGATGTCGCCAGATATATCGTGCACTCCGCCAATGGAATGCGTCCTTCGGGCCACCCTATCTTGTGAAGTATGTCGAAGGTGGCGTTTGCAAGCAGCAGGGCATTGGGGTTGGCCAGGCCTATATCTTCTGCCGCCACGATGGCCAGACGCCTTGCTATGAACTCGGGATCCTCTCCCCCCTCGATCATCCGCGCCAGCCAATATACGGCCGCGTCGGGGTCACTTCCGCGGATGCTTTTGATGAATGCCGAGATAATATCGTAATGCATCTCGCCATTTTTGTCGTAGGCAGATGGATTTTCCTGAAGTCGCACGGTGACAAGCTCATCATTGATCAGCATCTCCTCGTCGAGCGGCGTCGACTGCTCCAGCAGATCGAGTATGTTGAGGAGCTTACGGGCATCGCCACCAGCGAAGCGGAACAGCGCCACAGTGCTTTCCACCCTTACCTTACGCTCCTTAAGCACAGGGTCGGTGGTGAGCGCACGGTCGAGCAGGCGGGCAAGCTGTGGTTCGTCGAGGGGCTTCAGAGTGTATACCTGAGCACGCGACAGCAGAGGGCGTATCACCTCAAACGATGGATTCTCGGTAGTAGCTCCTATCAATGTCACCGTACCGTTCTCAACAGCTCCGAGCAAGCTGTCCTGCTGCGACTTGTTGAAGCGGTGTATTTCGTCGATAAACAATATGGGGCGTCCTTTTGAGAACATGCTTGCGGCATCCTGACGGCAACGGTCGAGCACATCGCGCACCTCCTTGACTCCGGATGTCACCGCGCTGAGTGTGTAGAACGGACTTTCCGTAGTGTTGGCGATAATGCGTGCCAGAGTGGTCTTGCCCACTCCGGGAGGCCCCCACAATATGAATGAGGCCACCCTGCCGCTGTCGATCATGCGGCGCAGCACCGAGTCGGCGCCTACCAGATGTTCCTGTCCTATGTAATCGTCAAGCGTGCGCGGACGCAGACGCTCTGCCAATGGTGCTTGCATATGAATATATGGTTTTACTACACAAATTTAACAAATTTCCACCGATTCAGGATTACGCAGACAATAAACAGGGAAACTTTTGGAAGAGAGAAGCGCTACTTTGTGTATTTTTGATTAACTTTACGGTGTCGCAACATACGACATGCCATAAGCGGCCTCTCCACGAACTATTGGCGTACCTGAGTGTTAGATTGATATAGCGGCGGAGTACGGCTCCGTACTATAAGATCAGCAAACACTTAACACTTTTTATTATGAGTAACGAAGGTAAAGAAAAGAAAGAACCGGCCAAACGCATGAGCGGCGCTCAGATGTCGCGCACGATTTTCGGTATATTCATGATTGTGATATATGTAGGTATGGGCATACTGTTTCTCATCGACTTCTTCAACTGGGAGACAGCTCCATGGGGATGGCTCCGCTGGGTAGCCGGATTCGGACTCATCATCTACGGAATTTGGCGTGCTTACCGCCAGTTCGCAGGCATCGACCGCAATATCGGCGATGAAGACTGATGCCGTTCAGAGCCGATCAATCATACTCAAAATTCCTCTCAACATCATAACCATCAGCTACGTGAAACGTCATATCAACCTCGCTATCGCCCTGTCGGCTCTCATGCTGACGGGGTTGTGCGGTTGCCGCAAGGCGCCGACCAATACCAGCTCCTCGGGGCTTGCCACCATAGTGTGTGATGCCTCATTCGAGAATATCATGAATCAGGAGATCGATGTATTCGAATACACTACCAAAGGCAAGGCAAACATCGTGCCCTACTATGTGTCGGAGAAAAGCTGCATCGACTCGCTGCTCGATCTGAAGACAAAGACGATAGTGGTGCCGCGCGAACTCACTCAAAAAGAGAAGGATTATCTTGAGTCGCAGAACAAGCATCCGCGCAGCAACCGCATAGCCGTAGACGCTATCGCACTTATTGTAAACAACGACAATCCGATAGAGATACTGTCGATATCCGAGATACGCGACATTCTTTCAG
>CANPDS010000227.1 GCA_947573015.1 uncultured Muribaculum sp. | reverse complement strand
GTTAAATTGCAATAAGTTTAAATCAGTTCAATTGGTTTGGTGGCATGATGTTATGCTCTATATCGGGAACTTCGGGTGAAGGTTTTTGATAAAAAAGTGAGAAGAAATTTGCATATTACGGAAAGAGGCAGTACCTTTGCACTCGTTAACCGCTAACAATGGTTCCATGGCCGAGTGGTTAGGCAACGGTCTGCAAAACCGTGTACAGCAGTTCGAATCTGCTTGGGACCTCCAATAAATCGGAATGAGAGTATCCGTCAGTAATGCGACGTAGACTCTCATTTTTGTTATATACCTACTTACCTGTTGCTTATGGGAAAACCCGACAAAGGGCCGGCAAAGACCAATGCCGCCCGTCTTTTGGATAAGGCGAAGATACACTATGAGCTTATCCCTTACGAAGTGGATGAAAATAACCTTGCGGCCGACCATGTAGCGGAATCGCTTGGTGAAGATATCAACTGTGTATTCAAGACCTTGGTGCTCAATGGCGAGCGGTGTGGACATTTCGTATGTGTGATTCCCGGCAATATGGAGGTGGACCTTAAGGCTGCCGCCCGTGTGGCCGGAGCCAAGAAGGCCGATCTGATACCGATGAAGGAGTTGCTTCCTCTTACGGGATATATCCGTGGGGGCTGTTCGCCAATCGGCATGAAGAAGCCATTTCCTACGTTTTTTCACAATACTATCACAGAATTTGAACGTGTGTATGTGAGTGCCGGGGTGCGTGGGCTGCAGTTTGCCATTGCTCCTGCCGATCTGATCGCATTCACCGGAGGTACGGTGGCGGATATAGCAACACTACAATCCTGACTTATGAGCATGAACACATTTGGAAACATATTCCGGCTGACTACTTTCGGGGAGTCGCATGGAGCTGCTGTAGGTGGTATTATTGACGGCATGCCTGCCGGAGTGGCAATTGACGTAGAATATATACAGCGGGAACTTGACCGTCGGCGCCCAGGACAGTCGCAGATTACTACGGCACGTGCCGAAGCCGATCGGGTGGAGCTGCTTAGCGGAGTGATGGATGGAGTATCTACAGGCACTCCCATAGGCTTTATAGTAAAAAACTCCGATCAGCATTCAAATGATTACGATAATATGCGCCATGTGTTCCGTCCATCGCATGCCGACTATACATATAATGCCAAATATGGATTGCGCGATCATCGCGGCGGTGGACGTTCGTCGGCACGTGAGACGATTGCGCGTGTGGTAGGTGGTGCGGTAGCTATGCAGGCTCTGCGTGATGTGTGTCCTGAAATCGGGATATCGGCATATACTTCGCGTGTGGGCGATATTGAAATGCAAGGTGACAAGATGTGGTATGACCGTACGGTGATAGATGCAAATGATGTGCGTTGTCCGGATGAGGATGCTGCTTTAAGGATGCGCACTCTGATTCTTGATGTAAAGGCCGACGGCGATACGATAGGAGGCGTTGTGACAGCGGTGGTTCGCGGTATTCCTGCCGGACTTGGGGAACCGGTGTTCGGTAAACTGCATGCGATGCTCGGTGCTGCGATGCTCGGCATAAATGCTGCCAAAGGTTTTGAATATGGCATGGGCTTTGAAGGATGCTGTCACCGGGGCTCGGAGATGATCGATGTGATGGAGAGCCGTGGGGAGGGTAGGTCGCCACGGTTCCTCAGTAATCATTCTGGGGGTATACAGGGTGGCATATCCAATGGTGAGCAGATAGTGATGCGCGTGGCATTCAAGCCTGTCGCTACATTGCTTCGCGAGGTATCCACAGTGGACGATTGCGGTAATGACGCTGCTCTTCATGCCCGTGGACGCCATGACCCATGTGTGTTGCCGCGTGCGGTGCCTGTCGTTGAAGCAATGGCTGCGATGACACTGCTTGATGCGTTGCTTATGAACCGTACGGTACGTATATGATTTAGGGGGAATATGGGCGTGAAACTCTACCGTGACTACGCTGATTTTCTTGCGGAGCATTTTGCCGTTAAGATGCAGAAACTTTCGGTTAATGTGGGGCGGAGCTGTCCAAACCGTGATGGCACGATAGGCCGTGGTGGTTGTGTGTATTGCAATAATATGGCTTTTACGCCGAGTTATTGCCATGCTTCAGATAGCGTGGTTGATCAATTAGAGAAAGGGAGGCAGTTTTTCGGAAGAAAATATCCTCAAATGCGCTATCTAGCATATTTTCAGTCGTATACATCGACATATGGAGGCCTGGATCCGTTTAAACTAATCTGTGCTGAAGCCTTATCGGTTGATGGAGTGGAAGGAGTAGTGGTAGGTACGCGCCCTGATTGTTTTGATGAGGAAACTGCTCGTTTTTTGGAGTCATTGCGTAAGCTTGGATATTTCGTGATGGTGGAATTCGGTGCTGAAAGCTCACATGACGTTACGTTGGAGCGGATAAACCGTTGCCATTCCTGGAATGATACAGTCAAGGCTGTGGAACTCGCTGAGAGTGCAGGTATTGCCGTGGGATTGCATTTTATAATGGGGTTGCCTGGAGAGACTCGCTCCATGATGCTTGACACTATAGATGCTGTGAATGGGTTGCGTCCCGATACGGTAAAGTTTCATCATCTACAGCTTGTGGAAGGCACGCGACTTGCTGCTGATGTGGCTACAGGAAAAGAAACTGTGGATATCTGGGATGTGGACGATTATGTGGATTTATGTACCGATATAGTTGCGCGGCTGCATCCGTCGATAGCCATAGAGCGCTTTACGAGCCAATCGCCGGGTGATATGCTGATAGCGCCGCGCTGGGGGCTGAAAAACTATCAGTTTGCACATCTCCTCAACAGGCGTCTTGCCGCTCTTGGAATCACTCAAGGATGCTGCCTCTGATATGTCGGCAAAAATTATTAGCTTTGTATGTTCTTAACAGATTAAAATGAGATTTACATATTGTCCGGATTGCGGAGAAAGACTTGGCGAGCGGGAGCTTGGTGATGAAGGTATGGTGCCATGGTGCGATAAGTGTGGCAAACCGTGGTTTGACATGTTTTCGACATGTGTGATAGCATTGGTGGCAAATGAGCGTGATGAGGTGTTGTTGCTTCATCAATCCTATATAAGCACAAAATATTGCAATCTGGTTTCGGGCTACATGACTCCCGGAGAGAATGCGGAGAGCACAGTGCGTCGAGAGATCAAAGAGGAAACCGGGCTTGATATCGAGACTCCGGAACTTGTAGGCACATGGTGGTTCGAGCGTAAAGGATTGCTTATGATCGGATTTATCGCCCGGGCTTTGCCGGGACAGGAACTCAGACTGTCGGGTGAAGTGGATGCTGCTGAATGGCAACCTGCGGATGTGGCTGTAACTATGGTGCATCCTGCCGGTGGGGGAAGTGTGAGCAATGCTCTGACCACGATATTCAATGCTCGTCTGAACCGTGGAGCGACTCCGATCGTTCCATCAGAGAAGAGATAGCTTCCAGTGTATATGTGGAGGTTACCCTGATTTATAGTTTCACTATTTATGTTGCAAGGATGATAAAATTACTGATACGTGGACTGCCGGCGTGGACGCTTAGTATTGTTTGCTGCCTGACCATACTCTATCTTACTCTATGGCCTGATCCGCTACAGGGTATGCATGTTGAATTGTTTCCCGGTGCAGATAAGGTGGTGCATGGTATAATGATGATGGGAATGATGCTCTGCATGGGGCTGGACGCGTTGCGAAAAAAAGCGGCGCACCGTATCGAAGATTCGGTGCGCTCGCCAAAAGGGTTGTTGTTTGTATATTTTATAATCGTCACTCTCTTTGGGGGTGCCATTGAGTTGATTCAGGGTGCCATGGATATGGGACGCGGCGAGGATCTGATGGATTTTTTCGCCGATATGGCCGGAGCATTCGTAGGTTGGATGATATGTCTGGCTGCTTGGAGTCCTATTGTTCTATGGATGTTTCGGGAGCAGACTGATTGAATGCATTTTCGATGGCCTGACGGAGTGAGTCACCTTCAAGACCACGTGCTGCAATGGTTCCATCTGGTGCGATGAGCATCAGATGAGGTATGCCATAGATGCCGTAGATATCGGTAGGTATCTTTTGTGCGTTGATGATCTGAGGCCAGGGTAGTTGAAGCTGTCGGGCTGCGCGTTCAGAATCGGCTGGTTCATCCCATACGGCAACTCCGAGTATGTCAAGACCTTTGTCGTGGTAGGTCTGATACAATTCTTTCAAAAGCGGCATTGCACGTCGGCATGGTCC
>CANPDS010000226.1 GCA_947573015.1 uncultured Muribaculum sp. | reverse complement strand
ACATTTTGGTCAGCCTCAGGTAACTTCCGGGGCCGGGGTGGTGTTGACTTTCTGTGTCGATATAAACCGTTTTGTGCATTGGTGCCGTATCAATAAGGCTGATGTGGGATTCGACAACATCCAGGCTCTGATGTATGGTGTGCTCGACTGTGCGCTGTTCGCGCAGCAATTCAACACGCTTGCCGAGATGCATGGTCTTGGATGCTGCTATCTTGGCACTACGCTTTTCAACGCGCAGCAGATTGCCGACACTCTCCGTCTGCCCAAGCGTGTCATACCGCTCGTCACACTCACCGTGGGTTATCCTGCCGCAGTGGCTGAAATTTCCGACCGACTGCCGGTTGAGGGGATAATGCATGAAGGTGTCTACCATGATCCTGCCGACGATAGCATACGCGCTATTTATTCAGCTAAAGAGGCTCGGCCAGAGAGTCTACACTTTATCAAGGAGAATGGTAAGGAGACTCTTGCCCAGGTATATGCTGAGGTGCGCTATCCACGCGCTATGAATGAGGATTTCTCAAAATTGCTTAACGAATATCTTGAATCGGCGCTTTATAGTGCCGGGGAGTGACAGTGGGTATGGAACAGGAATTTGCCTCGACGCTTCTGGAGAACGCGGTGACGCAGTTGTCGCGTCTGCCTGGCATAGGGCGCAAAACGGCTTTGCGTCTTGCCCTGCATCTGTTGCGTCAGGATGAGCAGACGGGAGTGGATCTTGGGCAGTCGATTATCGATCTGCGGAAGGGTATAACGTATTGCACATGTTGCCACAATATTTCCGAGCAGCCATTGTGCCCTATCTGTTCCGATCCGGGACGCGACACCTCCACGGTATGTGTGGTGGAGAGTGTGAAAGATGTGATGAGCTTTGAGCGCACCGGGCAGTATCGCGGACTATACCATGTGCTTGGTGGATTGATATCGCCGATGGATGGCATAGGGCCGGATGCTTTGCAGATACGTTCGCTTATCGAGCGTGTCGACAGAGAGAATGTCGCTGAGGTTATTCTGGCTTTGAGCGCTACAATGGAGGGCGAGACCACCAATTTCTACATATTCCGTCAGCTTGGCACCCGTCCGGTGCGCATCACTCAGCTTGCCCGCGGGGTATCGGTAGGCAATGAAATTGAGTATACCGACGAGATCACCCTCGGCCGTTCGCTTGTCAACCGCACTCTTTTTGCCGATTCATTCTCCCGGAAATAGCAGAGGAGACCGGATACTTCTTTATTCTTAATGCAGTTTTAATTTAGCAGAAATAAAATCATGGCACAATTGCTCAACGACGGCATAGTGGCTTTGAGGGCCATAGAGCCTACCGATCTGGATATGCTTACCGGATGGGAAAACGAAACAGATCTATGGGAGCTTGGATGCACGCTTGCTCCATATTCGCGCAAAAGGCTATGGGATTATATAGAAAATTATCAGCCCGATATCTATATAGCCCGACAATTACGGCTTATGGCTGTGGATATTGCGTCGGGAAATCCTGTTGGCACTCTCGATTTCTATGATTTTGATCCCCACAATCGTCGTGCTGGTGTAGGGGTGCTTATAGATCGCGCCTGGCAGGGCAAGGGATATGGAAGGCGAATGCTTCAGCTCGGCATGGATTATGCCGGACATTTCATCGGTATGCATCAGCTATGGGCCATAATTCCGATTGACAATGTGCGTAGTCAGGCATTGTTTCGTGAGTCGGGATTTGATATCTGCGGACGTTTGCGTTCGTGGTTGCGCCGCGACCGCAGCTATACTGATGCATATGTGCTACAGCATTTATTTGAATCATAGGAGCTTATTTAGACTCTGAGTATGCGAGTTTTTTTTGTTGCATTGGCTGCGGTGGCCTCATGTATGGCTCCTGCTGGAGCCATAGCTCGTCCGGAGGTTGCATCCGATTTGTCGTCATCCGGCGATATTAGTGTCCGGTGGGCTGTGCCGCATATCTCGGCGGCACATGTGCGCACAGAGCCTCGTCATGGTTCGGAAATGTCGACTCAGGCATTGATGGGGTGGCCCGTAAAGGTGCTTGAACGCATTGACGGGTGGAGCTATGTAGAGCTCCCTGACGGCTATCAAGGGTATGTGATAGACAATTCCCTTACGTTTATGCCCTCCGACAGCGTGGCGGCATGCTGGCGGGAAAGTCAGTCGCGTGTCATCGCCATAAATCTGCTCCCTATGATGGCTTGCGATTCAGTTGGAATGCCTGTCACGGATATCGTGCAAGGTGATATACTGATAGCGCTTGATCGTGATGACCGCTATACCAGTGTGCAGTTACCTGATGGCCGCACTGCTATGCTCCCCTCATCGGCTTGTAAGCCTGTAGAGGAATGGCACCGGAATAAGCCGGATACAGATCGCATACTTGCGGTTGCCAAAGGACTTATCGGGGTGCCATATCTATGGGGTGGCCTTACTGCCAAGGGTATGGATTGCTCAGGACTGACACGTATGGCCTATCTTGCCGAAGGCATAATGCTGCCACGAGATGCATCGCAGCAGGTGACAGCCGGAATCCCCGTTTCATGGCCTGTTGCCTCAGACTCTTCTGCGATATCTGAGGCAACTCTCAAGGAGCAGTGTGTTGATGAGGAATCTCACTCAGGCATTGTGGCCGAGGGTGTTGAAGCCATTGCCAATCTTGCTCCTGCCGATCTGCTCTTTTTCGCATCGGAGACTACGGGGCGCATCAACCACGTGGCACTATATGCCGGCGATAGCATGATGCTCGAAGCTGCCGGCAGAGTGATGCTCTCTCCCGTTCCGTGGTCGCGTGTGGTTGCCGTGCGCCGCATCATTCACTGATCAATCTGTGACTAAATATTTATAAGCTAAAACATAAATCATCGTGTCCAATTTCTATATTTCGAGAGGTCGGACACGATGATTTGCTTTTTGGTGTACAATGATTCAGTATTTATAGCCTCAACCTAAGAAAGGCTTTTTCAGAGCCATCGGAGTTGTAAATGATTGATAGTCCTCCCTCAATCCGGTCGTTAGTTTTATTCTCTATCAGCGGAGGAAGCCCGCGGCATAGAAGCCGAGGGTGTACACGAGGGCGAAACGGCAGAATCCGTAGGTGGCTGAGATTTCAAATTTGGAGGCGTTGCTGTTGGAGTAAGTCCATCGCAGGGAGACTAATTCATAGAAATTGCTGATTGCAAATACTGCTGAGGATATTCCGACAACGATGCCTGAGACACCCATTATGATTAAAGGGTTTATGGAATTGACATTGGACTCCGCCTCTGCCGCACCTAACAAAATAAAGCAACCGACTATTGTCAATATTATATTGAGCAGATCGCCAAAGATGGATTTGGTAGGATTGCCTCCAAGAAAGGCTATTAATAACGACCCGAGCAGAAGCAGTTGCCACGGTTCAAATCCGTTATCTAACAGTTGATGATTTTTGATGAATAGCCATAGAAAGGGTAGCAGGATGAAGATGCTTGCAATCTCAAGATTGGCTATGAGCCACGAAAGGAATGTTTTCATAATGTTGAATATATTAATGGAAATTAAGGTTAAAAATCTAATAGAGGTGTGCTTGTGTCATTGAATCGTTTGACAAATTCCTGAATATCACTGAGTGGTGATGTTGTGACAATGGCACTTATTTGATGCATTGCAGCGAGTATCAGCTCGCGGTCACCGTTTTCAAGAGCATGGTCAAGAGCCTTGTAGTGTTGTGACAGTGCTCCGTGACGTTCGGCAAATGTTTTTTCAATCAAGTCTTTTGTGGCCATGTATTTGGCTGCGACTTTGGCCATTTCTATCTTGCTCATTTCCTGCGCTACAGCCACCTGGGCATTGAGCCTTTGGCTCTCGGCATATACGTCGGTTATCTGACTTGCCACGTCAAGAGCTTTATTGATATTTTCGGCATTTTCGCGAGCCAGAATCAAAATGTTTTCGGTGCGTTCAAGTGCAGACGCTCCGTTGGCTGCGGGATAATACTCCTCATAAGGAGTGTATTCCAGTTCTTTATTCATAATTTTGTATCTGATATTGATTTATAATCTTTGATTGCCAGCACAAGCTGTTGGAGTTCGGGCATGGTGATTGATTGAGGTTTATGATTTACGAAAATCTTGTCGTGCAATCCTTTATATATTGTCATGAATCCGTTGTTTACTTTTATAAGAGATTTGGTGAGTTCCAGTGCTCGATACACTTTGGCTTGTGAGTCAAGATATGTTTCCAC
>CANPDS010000225.1 GCA_947573015.1 uncultured Muribaculum sp. | reverse complement strand
AGTTCGCAATACGGCTTATTAATCGTAAATCCCAACTGAGGAGCAAACCGTTTGAGATCGCGCTTGCACTCGCTCATCTTCTCACCCCGCCAGCACACCACTGCATCGTGGTATACCGAAAGCGACGGATCGGGCACCACAAGCGACGGATCAATGCCGACAGTCTTTCCGAAACCCTCACACACCGGACAAGCGCCATAGGGATTGTTGAAGTTAAACATCAACTCGTTAGGTTCACGGAAAGACATTCCATCAGCCTCAAACCGCTTGGAAAAATCATACACTTTAAGCGAACCATCAGGTGTCCATACCAACAGTGACATCTGGTCGTGTCCTTCGAAAAAAGCCGTCTCGGCCGAATCGGCCATGCGGCTCAACTCGTCGCCGTCATGAGCTACTGCCAGACGGTCGATAAGGAGCATCCACCCATCTGTAGTAGCAGGAAGCACACTGTCGTCGGCCAACATCTCTTCAATACCTACAAATCGTCCATCGGGCACAGTGACCAGACGCGAATAGCCGCCTTTCAACAATATTTCAAGCTGCTGACGCAACGAACGTCCTTCTGGCAACTCAAGAGGCGCAGCTATGGCCACCCGGGTACCGTCAGGATAGCTGCCTGCCACGCTGAGCACATCATCCACCGTATGTTTGCGCACCTCAAGGCCCGACACTGGAGAGTATGTGCGCCCGATGCGCCCGAAAAGCAGCCGCATGTAATCGTATATCTCAGTAGATGTGCCCACTGTAGAACGTGAATTACGGGTGTTGACCTTCTGTTCTATGGCGATCGCCGGGGGCAATCCGCGAATGAAATCCACCTCCGGCTTCGACATCTTTCCAAGAAACTGACGGGCATATGCCGACAGACTCTCCACATAGCGACGCTGACCTTCGGCATAGAGAGTGTCAAATGCAAGGCTCGACTTGCCGCTTCCGCTCACGCCAGTGACTACCACCAACCGATTGCGCGGAATCTCTACAGTAACATTCTTAAGATTGTTGACCCTTGCTCCTTTTATTAATATATTGCGTTCTGACATCGGATATTCAATTCGGATTCTCAATAAGAGGATGAAGTCACGGTGACTTTATCCTCCAACTTGCAAAGGTATAAAATTCCATCCGAAGAAATATCCATACAAACATTAACCACCATACAAAAAGTGTTAAGTAGTTGATCAAATTAAATGAAGACTTTTTCTATCAATCGCAGAGGCTGAAGGAGTGCGAAAAATAAAGAAAAATGTTTGGAAGATTCAACCATATGCCCTATCTTTGCGTTATAAAGGCAAAGGAAAGAGATCCTGACGGCGATGAGTGAGATGACGCACAAACCTATTTAACAACAATTTCAAGCGATATCAATTCATCTCCGCTACACAATAACACCACATCAAAGTAGATTGGGAAACTCATCAATTTACTGTGAAATACCGAGACAAGCTTAGCTATCTGATGGCGGGCCCCATCCCTCTCTCCGGAGAGTGGAGATGCCTACGGCATCAAGGCGGATTACAAAGGATGGCGAGCGCTCAAATCCTGTCATTCGGAGTTTCATCGCATTCCTTTGATGTGGCTCTTAAAAAGCAAGGGTTGGCCTTACACGGCCAGCCCTTCTTTTTGTTCATCCCTCGGGAACCGCCAAGTGTATCTAAATATATATCAACAACATGCATAAAAAGACATCATCATATATCCATCACTATATTGTCGGCGCTACCATCGCAGCCACCCTCATATCGGCACCAGTGGCCAACTCACAGTCGGCCATGAAAAATGCTGATGTACCAAATCTGGGACTTCCACTCGACATACCACTGCTGCTCAGTGGTAATTTTGGCGAACTCCGACGCAACCATTTTCATTCCGGACTCGATTTCAAGACACAGGGGCGCACCGGCCTCCCCGTAAGGAGTGCCGATGATGGATGGGTAAGCCGCATCGTGGCATCTCCATGGGGGTTTGGCCGTGCCGTCTATGTCACACATCCGGCGACAGGCCTCACCACTGTATACGGCCACCTCGAAGCCTTTTCTCCGACAATCGACAAGCGTGTGCGTGCCGAACATTATGCACGCGATTCGTTCTCTATCTATTTGGAATTTCCTGAAGGCGAAATTCCGGTAAAACGAGGCGAGGTGATAGGCCGAAGTGGAAACGCCGGTTCATCCGGCGGTCCGCACCTCCACATGGATGTGCGCGACACACGTACCGGCGATGCGCTCGACCCGATGGTCTACTACCGTCAACACATCAAGGACAACGTAGCTCCTGAAGTGCGATCCATAGCTCTATATCCAGTGGTCGGAGAGGGAGAAGTGTCAGCACCATCCACACTTCTCCCTGCAAAAATCGCCCAAGGATTCACTGCATGGGGACGCGTGATTCCGGCTATAAAAGCTTACGACCGCATGACCGGAACAACCAACATTTACGGAGTGAAGCATCTCGTGCTCGAAGTGGATGGCAAGGAAGTATACCGGCGTACTATCGACCGGTTCACCTTCGCCACAACACGCGCAGTCAACACACTCACCGACTATGCCGGAGTAATCAACAACGGATCGTGGATGATGTGGACATACATACCCGATGCCGAACCGCTCGACTATATGATCAGCACCGTAGACCGTGGCACAGTGATGATTGACGAAGAGCGCGACTACAAATGTCGCTGGATACTGGAGGATGAGCATGGCAACCGCAAGGTACAACCTTTTACCATACATGGACGTCGCGCTGACATTGCTGAAGCCCCACGCAAAGGAAATCTCATAGATCATCGCGGACGCAACACATTCAATGTCGATGGAGCCACCGTAACATTTCCCAAAGGTACATTCTACAACGACTGCTATATCTCCATCACATCGCAACCTTCAGAAAAGTATATCACCCCCGTCTATTCCGTAGGACGCGAGGATGTGCCGGTCAGTGGTGAATTTTATGTCGACATCGACGTACCATCCGACATCGCAACCGACAAACTATGCATGGTACGGATCAACAGCAAGGGCAACGCTTCACGCATCGATGCAAAGTATTCCGACGGTAGAATGAAAGGACGTCCGTCGGCACTCGGACGCTTTGCCGTAACCACCGATACGGTTGCCCCCAAGGTAAGGCCTGTAAAGCCCGAGACATGGGGCAGAACCGGCAAGGTGAAATATGTGATCAGCGACAACCTAAGCGGAGTGCAGACCTATCGAGGCTCTATAGATGGTAAGTTCGCACTATTTGAACTTGATGGAAAGACAGCCACCGCCACATTCACAATGGACCCCTCTCGCTTTACACGTGGCCGCAAGCATGATGTAATGATGACGGTCACCGATGCTTGCGGTAACTCCACTACCTTTCGAAACACCTTCACATGGTAAAATTCCACGCCACAATCCATCATACATATAATGATAACTAATGATAACGATTGTGCATCGGGAATTGATTTTTCCAGAGCTACGGGTTTTGAAAAGTGAGGAGAAGTGATTAACTTTGCGTAGTGATATCTATAATCGAGCATATTGAATATCTGGTGCTCCGGCATGATTGCGTAGTCGTGCCGGGTCTTGGTGCGCTCATAGCCCACCATACACCGGCATATATCGACGAAGAGCTTGGTTGCATATTCCCTCCTCGCCGCTCGATGACATTCAATCCGGAACTTACCCACAACGATGGGCTCCTCGTCAGCTCTGTTGCCCGGCGTCACCGCCTCACCTACGATCAGGCTGTACAGGTGGTTACAGATGCCGTCAATGCAATGCGCTATCAGCTACGTCAGGAGGGAGAGACAGGCATAGGGCATCTCGGCGTGCTTACCCTCACTACAGAGGGTACACCAATATTTGAGCCATTTGAAAGTGCCTCGGTAGCTCCGCGATATATGGGTCTGTCAGCAGTAAAGGCGATTCCACTGTCACTCTCCGGCATGCCAGCCGCACATGCAACAGAAGATGACAGCGCAGCCGGATATGAAGAAGCATCTGCCATTAATCACACTTCAGTAGGCCGGGGAGTGCTACAGATCGCCGCAGCAATGGTAGCGCTCGTAATGCTCGGTCTGATGCTCTCCACCCCGACCATCGACCATCAGGCCATGCGTGCGTCAATGGCCCCTGCCATCGAACGTGTAAAAGGCAAATCAGCTCTGGAAGAGACAGAGGCTCTCAATGCTCGCACACGCAACCTACATCTCGCCATAGCGATACCCGACACAACAACCACAGCAGCTACTGCGACTCCCCGGAAT
>CANPDS010000224.1 GCA_947573015.1 uncultured Muribaculum sp. | reverse complement strand
TTGTGGGCGAATAGCTGGTCAATAAGTTCGATATTTATCTGTTTGCCATTGACGGATTGGAGATGGGACCGTGATAGTAGGATTTTATGATTAATGATAGGATTAGCGAGGGGGTTGGATTGCCTGATTTTATTCGATATATATTTGAATATGTTTGTGAATTCTTGTGAATATGATATTGAAAATTCAAAGGACAAATCCGGGACGATCAGATGTTCGTATTTTGTCGGTGTATTGACTATGACAATTTTGTCGGCAATGTCCGCTAACTTGAAAAATTCCAGAAAATTGCCTTTTATCTCCGGTATGGTACTGTCGGGACTATAAAATACAATTTGATCTATAGTGTCAATATTGATTTTGGAGTTGTATATTGGCCATAGGCGCGATGTTGTGTTAAGTAGGAAATGTCCCCACTCTTTTCGGTAATATCCACCGTAAAGAGTTCTACCTTTGATATAATGTTTGGCATCGTATCCTGTTGGTCCAATTTTGCAAACGAAGTCGCAATCATCAATGAGTAAATCTGGTGACGGAATAATGTATGGTTGTTGACCTAATGGGGCTAATGATAAATTGTCGAAACGATTGATTGATAATCGCCCGCTTTTATTTTGGTATTGTGCAATTACATTCTTTACGCATTTTTGTTTCTGTAACCGTAGATATTGCAAATCGAAGTCAGGAGTTGCTATGTTGGGTAGAGATTGATCCATTATGAAGAATTTGAAATTTACAAATGTATGCATTTTTGTCATATTTTATGTTTATGATCTGTGAAAAATGGGAATTTTAGTCAGCAATTTGCTTGAATTGGAATGTTGTTGTAATTTTGGATGAAATCATGTAAAAATGGAAAGAATCAGCAGGATTGGTCGGATCATCATACTTTTTGGAATTGCATTTCTTTGCTCATTGGTCATTAACTCTATATTCTTAATTGATGTTGGGCTGTCGATCAGGCATATCTTTACTTTTGTGGCGCATGTACTACCAGTTCCGATATTAGTGTGCTTGCCGATGCTTTTGTTATGGCCAAGATGCCAGTATGTGTCATTGGCCATATTGACCGTAATTACCATATTTTTGTATATTAATATATTGTATTATAGAAATTTTACGGATTTGATCTCTGTTTCAACTATGTCCCTGGCTACTAGTGTTGATTCCATAATTGTAAAGTCAGTCATAGCTTCCATGCGTCCTGTTGACCTTTTTATGTGTATACCGTTGGTTGGGCTCTATATTGCGATCCGAAATCTACACCCCTTAGATAAATTGCGAATACTATCAGTCCGCGTTAAGTTGTTTGCTCTGATACTGTCTGTTGCAGTACTTTTTGTTGTGAATTACAAACATTATCGAGATTTCAAAATTTTTTCAAATTCTATTGGCCAACTTTCTGAAGCATGTTCATTTAGTGAGGCAATAAAGTCTTTTTTTAATCGACGGATTTCTTTTTATTGTGAAATGCGCAATCATGGTTTGTGGATGGCATATATATTGGATTTTTATCGTACATATAATATAAAAGCAAGGTACAAGGCAATTTCGGGCGATGATATTATGGATATATCTTCTTGGAAATCAGGAGGTGATGAAAAATATGAGACCCTATCGTCAGGCAAGAAGCAAAATCTTATATTTATTATTGTTGAGTCCTTGAATACTTTGGCAATAGATTGGAATTGGAAGGGTATGACGGCAATGCCATCTTTGAATAAAATTATTTCGGATTCATCGTGCATTTCGTTTACTTCAATGTATCCTCAGGTGGGAAATGGGCGCAGCAGTGATGGCCAGATGATGTACCATACCGGGATATATCCATCGGCAGATACTCCAATGTGTGTGGTGGATCCGGATGGTCCCTATGTGTCATTGGCTCGATTAATGCCGCCACCTACTACTTCCATGGAGATAATAACGGAGGCTCCACGTTTATGGAATCACTCGAGTACTACCAAAGCATTTGGTTTTGATAGTCTGAATCATTCTGTTGCAGAAGATATGCAGCCGGCTATAGCTGATAGTGTGTTGTTTGCGAGAGCATGTGATATCATACAATCTACAGTAACGCCTTTTTATGCGGTTTTAACCACAATATCGATGCATGATCCATATATACAATCGGAGTGGGGGAATGGTAGGCGGACATGGATTTCTGAGATCCAGGATATGGATGAGCGTGATAAGACTTATCTTGAGGCATGTGCGGTGTTTGATCGTGCATTGGGGCGTTTTATGGATTGGTTTTGGCAGTCGCCCTTAAAGGATAATACAATGATAGTGATTGCCTCGGATCATGAAGCACGCGAGATGTATCTTAGTCCTGAAATGAGCGATGGACGTCTTTTCTTCGCAATATTGAACTCTGGGAGGAATGGATTTCGATGTGATAAGACGGTAGGTCAGATTGATGTATTTCCTACGGTGGTTGATGCAATGGGATTGTGGGATTCGGTGTCTTGGAGAGGATTTGGAAGCAGTCTTTTGAGAGAAATTCCTGGATTTGCTTTGCGGCATGATGGATCGGTTGTTGGTGATACAACGAAGAGTGACATGATAGAGCGTCAGCGACTGGCTGTTGAATTGTCTCAAAAATGGATATATGCCAACAATAAAAAAGAAATTTTGGATTCACTTAAAATCTACTCCTCTGTAGTCAAGTAGTCTTAATAGTATTGTAGAAGATGTATGATTCGGGGTAAGATATATGTTGTAAAACATATAATTAACTAATTTTAACTAAGACGTTAAAACGCGCTTCCAGAGTGCATTTTATGGGTGCGTTTGGGGCTAATCGAGTCATTATCAGGCGGTAGATTTTGGCGATAGACGCTTTTTTCGTAACTTTGCAGTGTGGAAACAGTGATTTCCGAATCTCGGGTTGATCCCGATGCGAACCGGCAGAGGCCGGTTCCATTGCCGAAAATCGGCAACAGACTGCATGCTCCCGACACTGCAATTGAGTGGAAAATCCACGAAATATACTTGCACATTATAAAATAGTGGTGCCGGGCAAAATGGATAATACCCCAATTGTGGCATTCTCAATATATGATGTAATGTCTGTGGGACACTCCACCGAAAAGCGATGCAGTTCTGTAAGTGCTAACATTAATTCAATCTGATGAAGAAAACAATGATGATCATTGCGATCTTCGCAGCTCTTATCGCCCTGTTTACTGCAGCTACCGATAGCGCCGTTGATGGCGCCAAAGGTTCGAATGCGCCGGTATTCAAGATCGAGCGGCCCGATTCGCTGGTACAGCTCGATGATCTTAAAGGCGAGTGGGTGCTCCTCCAGTTCTGGACCTCCGGCGACGCGTCGTCAAGGCTTGCCGTAAGAGAGTACTCACGGATCCACGATGCTGCCATCGGCAGTATGTCCAAAGAGCAATTCCGTCACCTGGCGGTCAATTTCGACCGTTCGTCAAGCCTTTTTCGTGAGATAGTGCGCAGGGACGGTCTTAATGCGGAATCGCAATTTTATGCCGGGGATAAGGCACTGCGCGATAATCTCGTGAGGCGTTATCATCTCGACAATGGCATGAAGGCTTTTCTAATCAATCCTCGCGGCCAGATTGTTGCCGTGAACCCTTCAGCCAACATTCTTCGGGACAAATTTATTGCAGTTGACAATGACGACGCTGCTTCTACGCGTCGCAACGGTTGATCTGCTTACTCATCCCGAACCCCAATGCGCAGCAATTTCGCGCAGGGCTAATAATTTGAAGTTAAACATCGACCATCAGGACTTGTACAGAGATTATCATAAGGCTTAAGCACAGAGTTGCTTGTCGCCGTCCATTGGTTCGACCTATACGATCGTTCACCGCGCAATCCGGCGCGATGGGCGATTTTTTTATTGAACTGATTTAACCGCACTCTAACATTTTGAAATAAGTTCATAGTATTTGGATCGCCACTGGAAAGAAGTCCTTTGAAAATGTATGGACGATATTTGTCAAAGTGGTAAACGATTTGTAATTTTACATGCCATCATAGTGTCACCCTCCAGATTCAGTGGAGTTAAATAAACCAATCCGACCACACCATATTAACCCTATAATTTCTTATCACTGATGAAATATGCCATTTTATTTGCTACAGCTATTCTATCTGTGCAATCTGGCTTTACGCGTGAAGTGCACACGCTCGCCGATGTGCCTGTGAATAAATACACTATCGTATATTCCTCTGAAAATGATCCGGATGAAGGTATGATACCGGCCACATATCTCCACGATCTGTTGAAACAGCTCATAGGTGAGGAGAATGCATTAAAAGAT
>CANPDS010000223.1 GCA_947573015.1 uncultured Muribaculum sp. | reverse complement strand
AGCGTAACCAATATTACAAGTATCTCTTCCATATCACTATAGTTGTTAAAAAGTTATTTTTTACATGATGCCGACAGCAACGCGGCAACCTCCGCAGCGCTTATCCCAAGAATATTCATCTCCGAAATTATGTCCGGGATAGTACTCTCAAAAAAATCGCGGCGTCGCAACGCCCGCACCTTCTCCACGGCATCGCCGACAAGCATGAATCCCATGCCTCGACGCGACTCTATCAACTCCAGATCCTGAAGCTCATCAAGAGCCTTGAGCACCGTGCGGCTGTTGACACCAAGATCGGCGGTAAGCTCACGCACCGACGGTATCATCTCGTCTGGCACCCACGAACCGTCAATCATACGGTTGAATGCAAATTCAACTATCTGGCGATATATCGGTTTATTGTCTTTAAACTCCATCATCACTATTATAAATTACGACGGTACAGCGCCCGATAACTCAGACATGACATCACAACCACATATACCACCAATAAAGCCACAAGCACCATAAAAAATACAGAATCACCGGCAATACTATGAAGAAATGTACTCACCATTTCATCTTTCGACATTGGCTCATCGCCATTCAATCCCGCATTATATCCAAGCATAAAGGCTTCTTTAACAGTATAGGCCGTAACTGCGACAGTCATTACAAGCTGCACTCCTATAGTCCATATCACGGCCTTGACAATGCGGTTGGTACGCACAGCCAGCACACAATACAGGCAGCTCAGCATAGCAGCCAATGGTATCATCACATTTATCACCTTAAACTCCGATGGAATATTCAGACAAGCCACATCAGCATAACCTACAAATTCATCATTTGAGCCAAACAGATATGGATAAACGGCCTCGGCAATCAATGGACACGCATAACAAACCAACGGCATCCCAACGAGGAGATATGACATATAGAATATGAACTTCTCCAACGGGCTGACTGGAACCATCTGCTCCACCATACGCGAGTCGCCTCCCTTGATGAATATCAACGGTGAAAATATCAGCATATACGAGATCACTGTTGTCAAAATACCATATACCACCATCTGACCCGAAAAGTTATGAGCCAGAAGGAGAAAGAGCGCCGCAATAACCGAGAACAGCAGATAGACCGATGCCTGCTTCCTGATCCACGGAGAATTAAACTTATAAAGCATGCCGACACGCTCCCACGAGAAGCTGCGGCCACATTGTTGATTGATTGTTGTCATATCATTTACGAAGTTGAGAGATTATTTCATATGATCTATCGGAATGCAAGGCTGAATATAAAGCACGCCAGTCCACACGTGTCTCACCAGGCTCTAAAGCAGGATACAGATTCATGTACCTTCCCATTTGATTTTCAGAATATAGCGCTTCAGGATCGGGTGAGGCCGACATTTCAAAAGCGATGCGAGATGAAACCAACTCCTCTGTGCCCGCAAATTCGATACGAGACGCACGCATCATCAATGCTCCATCAAACAGTGTCTCAAGATCGGTCACATTATGAGTAGCCACTATCACCGTCTGCTCAGGGCGCATCGTGGTAGCGATAAGTTTGCGGAGGGCAATACGCCCCTCTATATCGAGTGCATTGGTAGGCTCATCAAGCATAAGCACATCAACACCGAGCGCAAGCACATAAGCAAGTTGCGACTTCTTGAGGTTTCCGAGCGACATGGAACTGAACAGTTCATTTCCAGTCAGGCCAAATTCCTTGAGATTTTGTTCAAATACCTCTTCGGTGAAGCTGCTGTAGAATTGCGAATGTAGGGCCGCAAATTCACGAATGTTTCTGCCGGGAAAGTACATCCGCTCTTCCAAAAGAAACACATGCCCAAGCTCTTCAGGATTGACCGACGTCGATGCCACACCATTAATCACACATTCACCCTTGCTGGGATGGGCCAGACCAGCCATGACATGCAGCAAAGTAGTCTTCCCGGCGCCATTCTCACCAGCCAACAGATACAACCCGCTCCCGATCGATGCCGATACATCGTCAAGAGCCGGAGTCGCCTTCCGGCCATAAGAGAATGTAATATTTTTCAATTCAATCATACAGATATTATTTAGAGGAACAATTCTGCTATTGCAGTGATGCACATCAGTACAACACTGCAAAGGTAATGAATTTTTATCAATTCAAAGTTTATTCACATATTTTAACTCACAGTCTCCTACCAACCGGCCCTCACACCCGATCACCGTAGCCATTTCCGGACAGCCCCCAATCGGAAACAGCATGCATTGACACCCTCACTCCATTATATCCACGGGATGTTGCTATGTATGGAAAATTTATGTAATTTTACAGGCAAATTGGGGCAATAGGCCACATTTGTGCCCAAAAAGGAACTGCAATATTTCCACAAACCACGCACAGCCGATTGCCCACATCACATACAACCGACACTCAGATGAGCAAAAAAATAAAAGTAGGCATCACCCACGGCGATCCAAACGGCATCGGATATGAGGTGATACTCAAAACATTATCCGATCCGCGCATACCAGAACTGTGCACACCGGTAGTGTATGGCTCAGCCAAGATAGCCAGCTACTACCGCAAAGGGATGGAACTTCCCCAGGTGCAGTTCAACACCATACAGACCGCGCAGCAAGCCAAAGATGGCGATGTAAATATAATCAACGTAGTGGGCGAGGACTTCAAAATCGAGCCCGGGATACCCTCGAAAAGCGCCGGCGAAGCTGCTTTCATAGCCCTCGAACGCGCCGTAACCGACCTCCGCGCCGGCGACATAGACGTGCTCGTTACCGCGCCGATAAGCAAGGAGACCATACAGAGCGACACATTCACATTCCCCGGACACACCGAGTATCTTGAATCATCAATAGGCGATGGCGACAAAGCCCTGATGATTCTTGCCAACGACCGTCTGCGTATAGCCCTCGTCACCACACATCTGCCCATAGCAAAGGTGGCACAGGCCATAACCATCGAATCGGTGCTCGACAAACTGCGCATATTCAACAGTTCGCTCAAGCGTGACTTCAACATCGTGGCCCCACGGATAGCCGTTCTGTCACTCAATCCCCACGCCGGCGATCATGGTCTTCTCGGATCGGAAGAAGCCGATGTCATAGCTCCGGCCCTCGAACAGGCCGCCAATGAAAAGATACTCGCATTCGGCCCATATGCCGCCGACGGATTCTTCGGCACGGAGGCATACCGCAAATTTGACGGCGTTCTTGCCATGTACCACGATCAAGGTCTTGCTCCGTTCAAGACCATAGTCATGGACTCCGGAGTGAATTTCACAGCCGGCCTGCCATATGTGCGCACATCACCCGATCATGGCACAGGATTCGACATTGCCGGACAGGGCAAAGCATCTGAAGAGTCAATGCGTCAGGCAATCTACATGGCCCTCGACACATATCGCTCACGACTGCGCCACGATGAAGCATACGCCAACCCGCTCCGCCGTCAGTATTTCGACAAGGGCAAGGACAACGTTGTGCTCGACCTGAGCAAAGACGACTCCTCCACACAGCCCTGAACGCCATCCCAACGATAGAGCATACCAACCACCGTACAACCAAAACAACCATAACAGTGCATTACGCCATAATAGCTGCCGGAGAAGGTTCACGTCTGGCGCAGGAGGGAGTAGAACTCCCCAAACCGCTTGTCGACCTCGACGGCCGACCCATGATCCGACGTCTGATCGACCTCATGCTCGACTGCGACGCCGAATCGCTGACAGTCATCGTCAACGAGCACATGACCGATGTGCGCCAATATCTCGAAAGCCTTACGCTTCCGGTGCCTTTCCGCCTTGTGGTAAAGAGCACCCCCAGCTCCATGCATTCATTCTACGAAGTGAGCCGCGCATTTCCGGCACGCGGAAAGTTCGTGCTCACTACTGTCGACACAATATTTCTTGAAGAAGACTTCCGCCGCTACGTCAACGCATTCGCCGAGAGCGACGATGCCGACGGCTACATGGGCGTGACCACATTCATCGACGACGAGAAACCACTTTACATCGATGTAGCCGAAAGCGACATGACCATCACAGCATTCCGCGACAAGCCCTGGGATGGAGTAAAATACATATCAGGCGGAATCTACGGACTGACACCTCCGGCACTCGCCATCCTCGACCGATGCATAGCCGAAGGCACGAGCCGCATGCGCAACTATCAGCGTGCCCTCGTCGACGGAGGATTGAGGCTAAAAGCATTCCCATTCAGCAAGATTGTCGACGTGGACCATGCAGGCGACATCGACACCGCACGCCGGTTCATCTCTCAAGGCGCTTGAGAAAGCTTACCATGCACAGGGCCTCAAGAT
>CANPDS010000222.1 GCA_947573015.1 uncultured Muribaculum sp. | reverse complement strand
TGAATCCATTTGAGTAATGGTCTGCTCTTGAATTTTCAGGCAATCGGCTATCTTCTGGTTACGCTTCTCCCAGGCGTCCATTGCAGTGTTGATGCCCGATATTACGGCAGCTCCGGCTGCAACAGCTATGGCTTCCTTGGGATTTTTTTTATAATATTTTTTTGAAGCCTTATCATTAAGCATTTGGTCAATGCTACCCAGCATTGTATCGGCCGCAGATGTCATGATGTCCTTGAGGGCATCTTTAGTCGAGAAGTCAGTTATGGTTTCAACCTTGACAGTCGCTATAGACAGGTCTGCGATTTTGTCGTCCATGCTTGTAAGTGAACCTCCGCCTCCGTTCTCACGTACGATATTAATTAATTCCGCACCCAAATATATGTTGCGGTACGCGACAGCTCTTGCAAGCCCGAGTGAATGATTGACCTCTTGTGCATGGATGGAAAATAATTGTACTGTCTCGGCAAAGTCGTTGTAGCTTTTTTGCAGGGATTTGGTTTTGTGCTCGAGAAACAAGCCGGATGTGTCGATGTTAATTAGTTCGTTGAATTCATCGATCACATCATCAATACTTGCGAAGGTGTCGGTTTCATTTGTCAAATGCTTTATATCGGATAGCATGGCACCCTTTGGAGTAAAATTGCTGCGGTATTGGTTGGGTTTCAGATTTTTGAACGGCTTGTAAAGTTTGGCTTCGGTCTCGCTTGGAAGTGAATAGGTGTAGAAAACGTTGAGTTTTGTGTTGTAGAATTGCAGTGATTTCTGAATCCGTTCGTCAGGCGATACAGATGCGGCGGCTTCCTTTTTCAGATTGAAAAGTTCCCAAAAAGTATTTTTTGCACTGTTGTAATCCCAGCCCTTCAGAGAACGTATCGGCAGGGCAAGGTTGGTGGTGTATAGGGAATGTAGGACAGAGGCACTGAGTTGAGTGAGTCTGTCCAGAAAAGATTGTAGTTTTTTGTTTTCTTTTCCTATGTCATTGATAGCATCCTTTAGATACGTGGATGTCTGGGTGTAGTATTCGTAATTCGCATTGTCATCCTGCCATTCCTTAACCTTAGGCTGATGTTTCAGGTACCCTACGAAAATGGCGAAAGGAGTTAAGGGAAGTGCTATCCAGAACATTGTGGTGACCCAACTCCATGTATTCCATGAAATATCAAACATGAGTTTCAGTACCCATATGATGCAATGGAAACCTATAAGCAAACCGAATATTAGAATCCAAAGACCAACGATCTCGCCAATAAATTCAGAAAATTCTGGTTTTTTCCCTGGATCTGTATAAACTGGTAGAGAGGACTGTTGATTCTCCAGTTTTGACTTTATTTTTTTGAGAATTACAATTTCTTTGTTTATTGCTTCTCGCTCGCAAGTGAATAGATTTCTATTTTTGAGGAATTGATTTTTTAAAATTTCAGGTGAAAGTTTCGTCAGATACTCAACCCGATTGGAAATGTTGTTTAAAATCTCTTTTGAGAGTTTTCCTGCTGATTCATAAGTGGAATCATTATCGTTATAAATATCCGGCATTCCCAAAGTGTGTTCCAGATTGCGCGCAAGGAGTTCATTTATGGAATTAGAAAATTCACTGATGCTATTTTCATAAGAGTCAGAAAGTGCTACCTGTGACTGTGTTGTAGTGTTATCCATGATTAAAGGAATTATGGTTGTTGTTTGCGAGGTGTGATAGTCGATGTTGGTGTGACGTGCCTCACTGACAGTCATGGGATAATAGGGCATATACAACGCAAAAGACGTGAGGCTTATTTGCGTCACGTCCTTCAATTTCAGGTATCGCCAAACACCTTAATAAATAGAACTTTTGAGAAAAACAGCCCCACGTCCATATCTGATATGGGCCGATAGGTGTCATACGACATAACGGCCGTAGCATATACTGATACGGAAAATGTGGACATTCTTTCCCGGAAGTTCATTTATTATCTACTTATTTTGGCGATTTCGAAATTGAGAACTTTCGGCAAGATGCCTTTTGCGCGGTGGTTTTCCGAAAGAATGGAAGTCACCGATTTTGCAAAATTAGCATTTTATTTTTAAGAATGTCCACATATAGGGCCTTTTTTCTTGTTGTATGATATGTTTTTCAACATGATTTCAGTGGGTGTCACTGCTGCAAAGTTATGATTGCACTTTTACATTACATGTCAAAGTGTGGACTAATTTTCATGTGAAGCATATTTTTTTGCCATGTGCGCTCTTTTGCGGAAAATTGGGTTACATTTGCAATGCATAAAAATTGTTGAAAGATGCCAGAGAATCCATATTTGTTCAAACGCTATGTGTGGTTGATTGAAACGATGCGCCGTCATCCCGAGGGACTTACGATGAAGCAGGTGAGAGACGCATGGAGAATCTCGCGGCTGAATAATGCACCCGACAAGCCGTTATGTCAGCACACATTCATACGTCACCGTGAGGCTGTTGCCGATCTGTTTGGCATCGAGATAGAGTGTCGCAAGAGTGATAACACATATCTCATACGCGATTGTGATTCAGTGGTCGATAACAGTATCGTGGCTTGGATGATCAATACACTTGCCATAGAGGGACGTGTGAGGAATAATCCGTCCATGCGTGCGCGCATAATACTTGATGTGGTGCCGGCTGGCGAGAAGTGGCTCGGTCCGTTGGTTGAGGCTATGGAACACGGACGGTGTGTTGAACTTGATTACTGCTCTTTTCATCAAGACAGAGGTGAGACCCACTTAGTTGCTCCATATTGCTTGAAGATGTATGGCCGGCGATGGTATATGCTCGGGCACGGTATGGCTGACGGCTTGATGCTTACCTATGGTCTTGACCGTATAATGGATATGAAAGAGACTGAGGAGCGATTCAAATATCCTGCCGATTTTGACCCGGAGGCTTTTTTTGCTGATTACATGGGTGTGATTACAGATGATTCGCGTGATGTGGAGCGAGTTAAGGTGTCGATAGATGAGGATTTCGCTCCCCATCTGCGCAATGTGCCTCTGCACCCTACCCAGACAGAGGGGATGATAAGATATGAGGATGGATCTGTGGATGTGACGTTTGAGTGGCGGCTGAAGCCGACGCCAGATTTCCTGATGGAGCTTTATCGTTACGGATCATCGCTGGAGGTGATAACGCCGCAGTGGATACGTGACACTATTGCTGCGTGGGCAGCCCATCATAATGCACTTTATGAAGGAGAATGATTGTGATTTATTATTATGTCTATATAAAGCAGAGGCTGTCTAACGAAAAAATTGTCAGACAGCCTCTGCTTTATAGGGGTGTTTGGTGGAAATTATCCGATCGAGATGCCAGAGAAGCCCATAAAGGCCATTGCAAGCATGCCGGCGCAGATGAGGGCAATGGGAATGCCGCGCATTGGAGCAGGCACATCCACAAGTCTCAATTGCTCGCGTATACCGGCGAATATAGCCAGAGCCAGAGTGAAGCCTATGGCGGTAGCGATGGCATATACCATCGACTCGCCAAGATTCATGCCCTTCTGTATCACCAGGATAGCCACACCGAGCACTGCACAGTTGGTGGTGATAAGTGGTAGAAACACACCTAACGCCTGATAGAGGCTGGGTGCGATCTTCTTTATGATAATCTCAAGCATCTGCACCAATGCCGCTATCACGAGGATAAAGACAATGGTCTGCATGTAGCCGAGTCCCCAAGGTTCGAGTATGCCATATTGTACCAGCCATGTCACGCATGTGGCAAGAGTCATCACGAAAGTTACGGCAGCTCCCATACCGATGGCCGAACTGAGTTTTTTCGAGACTCCGAGGAACGGACATATGCCGAGGAATTGAGCGAATACGATATTGTTGACAAATATCGCCGTTACGATAATCGATAGATATGTTAGCATGATCAGGCGCGTTTTCTAATATAGTTAATCAATGCAATCAGGAATCCGAGCGCGATGAATGCACCCGGGGCGAGCACAAACACCAGCGAACCGAAAGTCTCCGGGAACAGACGCAGACCGAACACGGTGCCGGTGCCGAGTATCTCGCGTACGGCACCGAGCAGCGTCAGAGCCACCGTGAAGCCGAGTCCGATGCCGATACCGTCCATGCATGAGTCGGCTACAGTATGTTTGGATGCATAGGCCTCTGCACGGCCAAGCAGAATGCAATTTACCACAATCAGCGGGATGAATATGCCGAGCGATGCGTTGAGTTCAGGAAGATATGCTGCCATAAACATCTGCAGCAATGTTACAAACGTGGCGATCACCACAATGTAGGCCGGTATGCGCACACGGTCAGGCACAAGGCTCTTGATTGCCGAAATGGCCACGTTGGAGCATATG
>CANPDS010000221.1 GCA_947573015.1 uncultured Muribaculum sp. | reverse complement strand
GCAGCCGCACCACGGTGCGTCCCTACTGGGTGGCGATGTCAGATGTGTTAGCGGTAATTACTTGGCGATGGGGCAGCCGGAGCAACGGTTGGCGATTTCGGTAAAGAAATCGTTGCCTTTGTCATCGACGAGAATGAAGGCAGGGAAGTTTTCAACCTCGATTTTCCAGATAGCCTCCATGCCGAGCTCGGGATATTCAAGGCATTCAACCTTCTTGATGCTGTCGTGAGCAAGGATAGCGGCCGGACCGCCGATAGAGCCGAGGTAGAAACCGCCATGCTTGTGGCATGCGTCGGTCACCTGCTTCGAACGGTTGCCCTTTGCGATCATCACCATTGAGCCGCCTGCGGCCTGGAACTGGTCGACATAGCTGTCCATACGTCCTGCTGTAGTCGGGCCGAATGATCCTGAAGCCATGCCGGCAGGAGTCTTGGCCGGTCCGGCATAGTAGATGGGGTGATCCTTCAGGTAGTCGGGCATAGGTTCGCCTGCATCAAGACGCTCCTTGATCTTGGCGTGGGCTATGTCGCGGCCTACGATGATTGTGCCGTTGAGCGACAGACGGGTCGACACGGGATATTTTGTAAGCTCGGCAAGGATCTCCGGCATCGGACGGTTGAGGTCGATCTTTACTACCTCGCCTTCGCCCTGATTGCGAAGCTCGGCGGGGATAAGTTCGCCAGGGTTGGTGTCGAGTTTCTCGATCCACAGACCATCCTTGTTGATCTTAGCCTTCACGTTGCGGTCGGCCGAGCAGCTTACGCCGAGACCTACGGGGCAGGATGCACCGTGGCGTGGTAGGCGGATCACACGGATATCGTGGGCGAAGTATTTGCCGCCGAACTGTGCGCCGAGACCGATCTTGTGGGCCTCGTTGAGAAGGGTTTTCTCCAGCTCAACATCGCGGAATGCGCGTCCATACTCATTGCCTGTGGTGGGGAGGTTGTCGTAATATTTTACTGATGCCTTCTTTACTGTGGCGAGGTTCATCTCGGCCGATGTGCCGCCGATCACAAATGCGATGTGGTAGGGGGGACATGCTGCTGTGCCGAGGCTCTTCATTTTCTCTACGAGGAACGGCACGAGCTTCTGCGGGTTGAGCAATGCTTTTGTCTCCTGATAGAGATATGTCTTGTTGGCCGAGCCACCGCCCTTTGCTACGAAGAGGAAGTTGTATTCATTGCCATCCACGGCGTATAGGTCGATCTGAGCAGGGAGGTTGCATCCGGTGTTCACCTCGTCAAACGTGTTGAGCGGCGCATTCTGCGAATAGCGGAGGTTGCATCCGGTATATGTGTCATATACGCCATGTGAAATCTGCTCCTCATCGCCACCGCCGGTGTATACGTTCTGGCCTTTCTTGCCTATGCAGATTGCTGTGCCAGTGTCCTGACAGAAGGGGAGCTGTCCCTTGGCTGCGATCTCGGCATTGCGGAGCATGGTGAGAGCCACAAACTTGTCGTTCTCGCTTGCTTCGGGATCGGAAAGGATCTTGGCCACCATCTGGTTGTGCTCGCGGCGGAGCATGAATGAGTTGTCGTGTGTGGCCTGACGTGCAAGCACGCGCAGAGCCTCAGGATCTACTACAAGCATCTCACGATCACCCCATTTCTCTACTTTAACGTAGTCGGAAGTGAGGTGGTAATACTCGGTTTTGTCGGGCGACATAGGGAATGGCGCCTGATATACAAATGGTTTAGTCGGCATAATTATACTGTTATGGTGTTTGTCTGCGAATTTAGTGAAAATTCCCTATATTTGCATTTCCCAAATCAGGATAATTTTGAACCGGCTCTTAGAATGGCATACCTAATGCCTTAGAATCAGTCAGGACCGATAATCCCAACTACCTCATATCTGATGAAAAATTCTACCTTATTGCCTCCTTATGCCGACTCGGTATGGATGCGCCATTCTACATTAATGGTGTTTCTGGAGGGGGCATTGCTTCTGTTGCCGTTTCTTGGAATGGCATTGTTCCATTCCAAAGGTGAGCCTCGCGAGGCAATAGTGGCTGTATCGATGCTACAGAGCGGCGACTGGATATTGCCGGTAAGCAACGGTGATGTAATCCCTTATAAACCCCCGTTGCTTGCCTGGTGCATAGCGCTTCTGTCGCTACTGTTTGGCGGAGAGGTTACCGAATATACTTCGCGCATGCCATCGGCGCTGGCATTGATAGGGCTTACGGTATGGACCTTCAGATTCTATATTGAAAACGGTGGTGACCGTCGCCGGGCCATGTATAGCGCCGCGATATTCCTTACATCATTTGAGGTGTACAGGGCTGGAATGGCGTGTCGTGTCGATATGTTGCTTACGCTTTTCATGGTCGGATCGTTTAATACATTATATAATTACTGGCGGCGAGGGTTGAAGGGTTTTCCTGTCGCTGCGGTGTTGATGATGTCGGGAGCCATGCTTACGAAAGGTCCTGTGGGGGTCCTGCTGCCGTGCGGAGTTGTGGGTGTGTTCATGCTCATACAGGGAGTGCCATGGTGGCGTGTCATATCACGACTCGGCGGAGCTGCCATAGGTGCCCTTGTGATACCGATGATATGGTATGTTGGAGCATATGCCAAGGGAGGCGAAGCATTTCTGGATCTTGCCTATGAGGAAAATATAGGTCGTCTTACAGGTACGATGAGCTATGAGTCGCACGTCAATCCGTGGTATTACAATATACTTACTGTGGTGCTTGGCATGCTTCCCTATACGCTCCTTGTGCTGTTCAGCCTTTTCTCATTGCGCAGGGTGAAGGTGTGGAGCGAAGTTCGTTTCCATGTACGTGGGTGGTGGCGCCGCTTCCGTGCTCTTGATCCGGTAGAGTGTTTCACATGGGTATGTATCGTGGTAGTATTCGTGTTCTATTGCATTCCGAGCAGCAAGCGCAGTGTATATCTGCTGCCAATCTATCCGTTCATAGCATGGTGGCTGTCGGGCTATGCGATGCGGCTTGTCAAGTCGGGTAGTCGCTCTATTTCGGTGTATATGTGGACTGTGTGTCTGATTGCGCTCGTGGCATATGCGGCATATGTGGTGGTGCAGTGCGGATGGTTCCCGTTCAGTATGCTTCACGGACGCCATGCTCTTGAAAATGCCATGATGGTGACATCGCTTTATAACCATGGCGGTGTGGTGCAGTGGATCTGCGTGTCGTTGTCGGCGGTTATGGCCGCTGTAGCCCTGTTGCTGTGGCGTGGCCCGAAATGCAAGGCCTTTCCTGCGACTCTGAATACGATATGGATGCTCTATGTGGCTTTCGGGGGAGCATACCAGCCTGGAGTGGTCAATGCGAAGAGTGACAAGCCTATGGCCGACGCCGTGGCAAAGGTGCAGCCTGAGGGGCCTATCTACGCGCATGTATCCACGGATATGCTACGTTTCTTCACAGCCGACTTTTATACCGGCGACCGTGTGAAGCCGTTTGAGCTCACCAATCCCGGTTCGGGAGTGATGCTGATAGGTGTGCAGGATGCCCGTACTTGGCTCCCGGAGCATGCCGATGAATATGAGTTCGAGTTGCTGAAGCATTTTAAAAAGCGCAGTTGCGATGTAAGGCAGGATGTGCTTATGCTCCGGTTTGGCCCTAAAGAATAGATAATTTACACGGCGATATTTGCGGCTACGCGGATATTGCCGTAATTTTGTGTGTACTTTTTTGCACGTAGTTCAACAAACAACAAGACAATGCTGTCAAGTAAGAAAATCTGGATGTCCTACAGGGATTATTTCATAATAATTCTCGGACTTGCCTGCTATGCATTTGGTTTTACTGCATTCGTTCTCCCTGAGAAGATTGTGATCGGGGGGCTGGTAGGTATCGGCTCGCTTGTGTACTTTCTTGGTGGAGTGCCGGTAGCCATCACGTCGTATGGTCTCAACCTTGTGTTGCTGGCATTTGCCTACCGTATAGTCGGGAAGCAATTTGTACTGCGTACCGTGTTCAGCGCTACTGTGCTCAACGGTCTGATCGGTATTCTGCAACCGATGTTTCCTGAGCCACTTATCGCGCAGCAGACGTTTATGAACATCATAATCGGTGGTGCTCTATGTGGTGTCGGTGTCGGTCTGGTATTCGCCCACAACGGCAGCACCGGAGGCACGGATATTGTGGCTGCGATGGTGTCGAAACACAATGATGTGTCGATCGGGCGCATGATGATTTACTGTGATTTCCTTATCATCTCCTCTTCATTTTTTGTGTTCCATCAGATCGACAAGGTTGTGTATGGCCTTCTCGTTACATTCCTTGCATCGTATATGGCCGACTGGGTCATAAACTCCAACCGGCAGACCGTGCAGTTCTTTATCATATCGAAACATTGGAATGAGATAGCCGATGCCA
>CANPDS010000220.1 GCA_947573015.1 uncultured Muribaculum sp. | reverse complement strand
AATCGGCCATCATGATATCAGCAGGATGCGCTACACAATCACAGTCAACCGACATATTGTTCATCACATTGATATAGACTATATTGTCGCCAAAATAATCCGCAACACCTTGAGCTGCGGCAGCCATTGACTCAAGAAAAACATCCTGATAAGCTATATTCTCCCATAATCCTTCTACAGTATCCTGCTTGCCTCCCGAATGAATATATGCCTTACCATCAGCAGAGGCCACACCAATACTTGCATTTTTCAAAGCTCCACCATATCCACCCATAGGATGCCCCTTGAAATGTGAGAGGTTGACCATATAAGTATATCTCGGGAGATGATTACCCACAATATCATATTTTATATGACGACGATCACGGACCGGAATCTTCATCTGTCCTTCTTCATCCATTAGATCAACCGGAGCAATTGAGTCAAAACCATGTTCATGAACTGTCTGCCAATGAGCTTCAACAGTATTTCGCTTACCGCCATAGGCCGTATTACACTCAACTATTGTACCATGAACCGAATCAACGAGATTACATATCAAATCTGGCTTTAAATAATTATGATTACCGGCTTCACCGGTACTGATTTTCACGGCCACTCGATGACCGTCAGCCGGGCGTCCAAGAGCTTTATATATTTTGACAAGAGCTTCTGGTGATATTTCACGCGTTAAGTACACCTTTGACTGAGCAGACGCAAACAAAGATGCCAACGCTGCGCATGTCATTAGAATTATCTTTTTCATTTTTCCTTAGTATTGTCACATTGTAGATCGTATGGAAATATTACAATCAGCTGGAGCCTTAATGTATTGATCAAGGATTATCTCTCCAATGCTATCGGCCACAATCTCTCCACTTCTGGGATTTTTCACACTTGGTATATAGCCTTTGACATCGGCTTTTACAGTGGAATATTCAAAAGCTAAATCGCAATCCGGACCCATAGTGCAATCTTCAAGAATAAGATCCTCCGCATAACATAACGGCTGTGTACCATTAATATGACAGCGAACAAGACGCAGACGTTTTGAATGCCAACCTAAATATTCACCATCGATTTCAGAATCATAAACAGTGACATCTTCAGTTTCCCAAAAAGCATCTTTGGTATTTAGTACGGCATTGTGAATCTCAACATTCTTACATTTCTGAAACGAATAATTGCCTTGCTGACGATAGTTCCATATACGAATATTAGATCCATGCAGAAATATATAATCGCCATGTTCCACATCAACATTATCAAGTTCCACATCAGAGCAATCCCAAAGAGTCTCCAAGGCATTAGGTATACGCACATTCCTGAGTTTTATACCTTGCATCTCACGAAACATTTTAGGCGCCTCTACGAGAGAATCAGTCATACAAAGATTACGAGAATACCATAATGCTGCACGCGCTCCTTCTGTAAAGACACACTTCTTAATAACAAACCCGTCTACATGCCAAAATGGATATTTACCCTCAAAACGGCAATTAATAGCCTCAACATTAGAGCATTCTTTAATAGCCGATTCTCCAGCATGAATTATTATATTTTCAAGTCGGATATCATGACTTCCAAACAGCGGTCTTTCACCACCAAATTCTGAATCTTTTATGAGTTTCATTTTATTGCAAAGCATTATATAGTGTATCATCAACCGGCTCAAGCCACTCATTAGAGGAATTTTCTCCCGGAATTTCCATAGCAAGATGTGCGAACCAATGATCTTTAGCAGCCCCATGCCAATGTTTCACATTAGCCGGAATATTTACCACGTCTCCCGGCAACAGTTTTATTGCGGACTTCCCTTCTTCCTGATACCAACCCTCTCCGGCAACACACACAAGAAGTTGTCCGCCACCATTAGTGGCATGATGGATGTGCCAGTTATTGCGACAACCGGGCTCAAATGTAACGTTAGCCAGATTAATGCCAATATTGGTTACCGGATAGATATAACTATTCCCTATAAAATATTTTGCATATGCCGTATTAGGATTACCTATAGGAAAGAGCAATTCCTGTTCAAATCTGGCTCTCACATCAGCTGCATTATCCGTATCCTTCCAAACTTCTGTAGCCATACGGAATGCACCCCATGCTTTAGGCCATCCTGCATAGAAGGCTATTTGAGTAAGGATCTCGGCAATCTCAGTTCTGGTGACTCCATTTTTCTTCGCTTCTTGCAAATGAAATACCAAAGAGCTATCAATAATTCCGCTGCTGACAAGAGATGTCACAGTAACCACACTACGATCACGCAACGAAAGTTTATCCGTGCGGCTCCAGACCTCTCCAAAGAGCACATCGTCGTTAAGTTCCGCAAATTTAGGAGCGAAATCACCCAAAGCATTGCGCCCCGCAGTCTGCTTGATTTCAGACGGACGATCAGTTAGTCTGGTCGGATTTTGAGACTTTGACATATTTACTGAAATTAAAATTATAGCTAAAACAGTGATTATTCTATTCATTTCGGTATATAATTAATTCATATCTCAGACCATATAATAGTCCATATATTGAAAAGCTATCAGAATTAATTCCATGCTGCAAAATTACATCAAAATGATTTTATCCTTATACCTCAATTGCCTCTATAATTACCATTATTAACGATTAACAGTCCATATAAATAATAAGCCACTTTAAACTAATCGCTATTACATAGCCGATATTTCCACAACCCTACTTGTATTGCATTTGCTTGAAAATAAGTCAAGTCCAACTTTCATGAGATAATCTCCACTATATGATTTATCATGCTGTGGAACCGATGATTTAGCACCAGGCATAAGATTTATCTCTTTTACATGATACCTTTTCCGAGGGTGCAGTCCTTGCAACTTAACCCGTGAAATTTTCTCCTTAAACCGCGGAGAAATATCATAAGCAAAGACAACTGCCATATCTTCACTTTCATCGACATATTCCACCGCACAATGATTAGTATCATATGGCGATACGAGCCTATACTGAGTACCTTCCATTATCGCAGGCTGCAATCTTTTCCAATTTGATATAGCATTACGGCAATACGCAAGTTCATCCTCACTAAGATCTTTCAACCCTATATCAAATCCAAGCCGACACATCGACGCGACATCAGTGCGGAATTTTATACTTGTACTCTTATTCCAACTCGTCACATGAGCGGCCATCGCTTTCGCCGGAAAAAATTGCGAGAAACCCCATTGTATATAGATGCGTTCAACAGGATCTGTATTATCGCTACACCAGAATTCAGTGAAATATTTCAATGCCTCATAGTCACAGCGTGCACCACCGCCCGAGCACAGCATCATCGGCACTTCATGATATTTTTCATTAATACGCTTTAGGACATTATACAGTCCACGAACATGATCCACATACATCTGTCCTTGCTTATTATTGCAATAAGGAGAATAAATGTTTGTAATCGGACTATTGCAATCCCACTTGAAATATGCCACATCAGGATTTTCAGTCAGTATATTGTCAACAACACTAAAAACATAATCCTGCACTTGGGGATTACTCATGTCGAGCACCAATTGATTGCGGTAATAATAAGTATCCCTATTAGGCTGCTCGATAACCCAATCTGGATGGCTTTCATAAAGTTTGCTTTTAGGATTGACCATCTCCGGCTCTATCCAAATACCAAACTTCACACCGGCATCTTTAGCAGAATCAACTAATGCTTTCAGACCTCCTGGAAGTTTTGTGTGGGTTACTTCCCAATCACCAAGTCCGGCATGATCATTTTTGCGTGGATATTTATTTCCAAACCATCCATCATCAAGCAAAAACATATCCACCCCAAGATGATTGGCCTCTTTCATAAGATCAGCCAAAATATTCTGATCAAATTTAAATGCAGTATTCTCCCAGTTATTGAGCAAGGTCCACCTTGTGCCGCATCCATCCTTTAAAGAATATTTACGTGCCCAGTCGTGAATATTGCGACTTCCCTGCCCCACACCATTATAGCTAAGGGTAAAGATGAATTCAGGTGTTGTAAAAACCTCACCTGATTTCAATTCATAATTAGAAGCATATGGATTTATTCCTGGAATTACGCGCAAATTGCCAACATTATCTACCTCAAATATAAATCGGAAATTACCAGTCCACCCAAGAGTGCCCATCAGCACCTCTCCGGAATTCTCCTTTGCCGGACCATTAAATCCAATTTCAAAAAACGGATGGGTATGCATTGCTGCACGACTGCCCAACTTTGTATCTACTACTTTCTTGCCAAATTTCAGTTCCTGACTGCTCATATTCGCCTCTTTAGCCCAATCACTGCTGAATTCAGTAAGATGATATGATTGTTCATTGAAATAAAGCATCGCAGACGCATACCCTGACAATATGACC
>CANPDS010000219.1 GCA_947573015.1 uncultured Muribaculum sp. | reverse complement strand
TATTCAGTATATGGATCTATATTATTGAGCATTGCCGCTATTGCGGTATTGACCGACTTCTCGGCGTCTATTGTATCAACATAGTTAGTCTGTAATTCCTTGAATACAGAAGTAAATATATCTATGCTGCGGGAAATATCAGTCTTCGGACTACGGGTATCGGCAGATGCGGCTACAACAGCCAATCCTACCGCCATACAGCCCGTAGCTATGCGATTAAATCGATTTTTGAGTGGAGTAAACTTCATTCGAGGCAAAATTGAGGTGCTAAGTTACTTATTTTATTTCACAGATGGAGTAACCATCTATGATAATAATAACAATCAACTTTTAATTTTGTCTAAAAACACATATTAATTCCTCAATCCATTCATCGAAATTCAATAATACAATAATACCAGAGCGACTATGTCATACTCCTTTCATGCACATTTCAGCCCACAGGAACATGAGCCGTCACTTCTATACAATTTAATCATTTATCACAACTCGATCAGCTTCTGTAGCGGAGAATTCGGCCCGGGATGCCGCCAACGATGGCAAGCGGAGGCACATCCTTAGTCACCACAGCACCTGCGGCTATTACAGCACCGTCGCCGATAGTCACACCGGCCAGTATTATGGCATTAGCCCCGATCCACACATCGTTGCCGATACGCACCTCACCATCGTCACCAAACTTTTTTGTGCGAGATTTCATTGTGGTCGGTCCCAAAGCAATGTCATGATTACCGCCATGAATATTTACTCCCGGACCAAACATCACATGATCACCGATCGCAATAGTGCCATGCTCGCTCTGAAAACAACAGTTGCGACCGATAAACACATCCGAACCTATCGTTATAGTACGGTATGTAAACGCCCCACCCTCGCAGAGTTTCACACCACTGCCTACGCTCCTGAACTTCGAGAGTTGATAAGCGCGCACAGCATGCGCATTGAGCTTCCTTATTGTAAAAACGAGCCATCCATAGGCATTTGCAATCACTGACATAGTCAAAATATTTTTTCACAAATATAGCAATTTCATATTTACTGCAATAATCCACCTCCATGCCAAATACAAAAACTATTTAATGAATGGCAGATATGGAAAATAATGTGTAATTTTGAATGTTGAAATATTTCGAACAAAGATGAAACTGACACGATATATAATCGCCGGTGGATTGGCGCTCGCAAGTGCAGGCGCCGGTGCACAGACGCTTGAAGAGGCACGACAGATGCTGCTCGACGGAGACTATGCCACTGCACTTCCCGTGTTTGAAAAAGCCTTGAATGCAAAGCCGAAAGATGGTGCCCTAAATCAGTGGGTAGGCATATGCCTGTTGCGCACCGGACAACCTAAAAAAGCTGAGCGGTATCTAAAGACCGCAGATGAAAAGAAGGTGCTTGATGCGCCACGCTATCTGGCAGAGGCCGCTTTTCAGCAATACGAATTCAACAAAGCCGGCGAACTTCTTGATCGTTATGAAGAAGAAATCAAGAAGACCAATACCGCCAACGCCAGAAGATCAAAAAAAGCCGTCAAAATAGAGGTGTCACCCGAAGCCGAAGAGCTAAGACGCCTCTCCACACTTGGCCAGTCGATGCTCGACCGTGTGGAGAAGATCGTGGTGATCGACAGCATGGCTGTAGACCGCGATGAATTTTTCAAGGCATACCATCTCAGTCCGGAAAGCGGCACTATAAACAGCATCGACATACTGCCTGCCGACATGGAAGTAGCAGATCCATCTGAAGTCTACATGCCGCAGTCTGGAGAATTCCGCATATGGTCATCGCCCGATAAAGATGAAAACTATATACTGATGGGAGCCACACAGCTCATCGACGGAACATGGGACACTCCACACCCACTCGGCAGCGCACTTGAGGCCGGAGGCGACAGCAACTATCCATTCATGATGCCCGATGGCGTAACTTTATATTATGCCAACAACGGACCTGAGTCACTCGGTGGATACGATATATTCATATCACGTAAAGATGAAGATGGTTTCCTGCAGCCACAGAACATAGGCATGCCATACAACTCGCCTTATGACGACTATCTCCTTGCCATAGATGAAGTAAACGGCATTGGATGGTGGGCAACCGACCGCAACCAGCTCGGTGACAAAATAACAATATACCGCTTCATACCCTCAGAACTGAGAGTAAACTACCCTGTCGATGATCCTGCCTTGGCATCACATGCACGCATCGACTCTTTCCGGTCGACTTGGCCCGAGGGTGCTGACTACTCGGAACTCCTTGAGCGCATTGACTCTGCGGAATATGGTACAGGTAACACCGGACATGATTTCTACTTTGCTCTACCAGGCAACCGTATAATCACATCATGGGACGACCTGTCGACACCTGCGGCACGCAACGCGATGGAAGAATATCTCGATGCAAGCAAGCATTTCAATGCCCTTGTTGCCGAGTTAGCAACACTGCGCCTACGTTACGCCAACGGAGACCATGCTGTAGCCGGACGCATAACTTCAATCGAACAGGAAGTAGAACGCAACCGCACAGCACTTCGCGAAATGTCTAACAAAGTAATACGCAGCAATGGTGACGCCCGCTGATATAGCCAAGACCACTACCCGCTATAATTTCCATAGCCACACTCAGTGGTGTGACGGGCATGCCTCTATCGAAGAAATGACTCAAGCCGCCATAAAGGCTGGAATGGAACATTGGGGATTTTCGCCTCACTCTCCGGTGCCCATCAAATCAAGCTGCAATATGGCAGCCGAATGTGCAGATGAATATATCAATGAGGTAAAACGCCTACAGCAGGCGTATGGGGATCGCATAAACCTATACACTTCAATGGAGATCGACTATCTCGGCAATGAGTGGGGAGCATCACATGAATATTTCCAGACCATGCCCCTCGACTATCGTATAAGCTCCGTGCACTTTATAAAAAGTCCACGCGACGGCATGATCGACATTGACGGACGTCCTGAAAATTTCGCCACCAAAATGGCACGTCATTTCGACTGTGACATACGTGGTGTGGTAGAGCGCTTCTATGAAGAATCGTGCCGCATGATCGAGGCTGGAGGATTCGACATAATAGGCCACTTCGACAAAATACGATTCAATGCCACATCTTATTCACCCGGCATCGACAGTGAAGGGTGGTACAGGTCTCTGGTCGACAATCTCATCTCGCTCATAATCAACTCAGGCATAACCGTTGAGATCAACACCAAAGCCTACGACAAATCCGGAGTGCTATTCCCATCGCAGGAGTTGCTTCCACGTCTGATAGCCGCAAGTGTGCCGATAGTAGTCAACAGTGACGCACATTATCCCGACAAAGTAAATGCCGGCCGTGAAGCTGCATTAAAATTACTCAACAGCCATCCACAACACCAATAGCATGCCAGTAAGAGTGCCCGTACAGCTACCCGCAGTGGAAGCCCTGAGAGAGGAAAACATTTTTGTAATCGACGAACAACGTGCGTCGACACAAGACATACGACCACTGCGGATCGGCATTCTCAACCTCATGCCATTGAAAATAATGACCGAGACCGACCTGTTGCGCCTCATCTCCAACACACCCCTTCAGGTCGAACTTGACCTTATCGACACCAAAAGCCATGTGTCGCGCAACACACCGCGCGAACACATCGAGGAGTTCTACAAGACTTTTGAGGACATAAAAGGACAAAACTATGATGGATTCATCATCACCGGAGCACCTCTGGAGATGGTCGATTTCGAAGATGTGGACTACTGGGAGGAGTTGTGCGGTATATTCGAATGGTGCCGCACCCACGTAACATCGACCCTCTATATATGCTGGGCTGCATTCGCCGGACTGTATTATCACTACGGAGTGCCGAAACATCTTACGAGCAGCAAGATTTCCGGAGTGTTTCGCCACCGCGTAAACGATCAACGCAATCCCATATTCAGAGGTTTCGACGACGAGTTCTATGTGCCACACAGCCGCCATGTGCAACTCGTACGCTCTGACATAGAATCAGTCACCGGCCTACAGATACTCTCCGAAAGTCCGGAGAGCGGCATATATATGGTAATGGCCCGCGGAGGCAGGGAATTCTTCATAACAGGCCACTCGGAATATTCACCCCTCACCCTCGACTACGAATACCATCGCGATCTCGACAGAGGACTAAATCCGGCCATCCCGGTACACTACTATATCGATGACGATCCGTCGCGAGGTCCATTGGTACGCTGGCGCTCACATGCTAATCTCCTATTTTCCAACTGGCTCAACTACTTCGTATATCAGGCCACGCCCTACGACATTCGCGACATTCACGACTAATGAGGTACGTTCCCCTTCACCCCCATATCATGATGACGATGA